>JBEGTZ010000032.1:0-13324 GCA_041179125.1 Pseudomonadota bacterium
AACCTAGAAACCTCAGTTGAGCGCCCAAAAGCTGTGTAAGCCATTGGTTCGAATAGTGAATGTTAAAAATGAAGGGCAACCTGATTGGTTGTTCGAATTTTTTAACATTTGCTAGGCGGATCAAGGGGTTGCGCAGACTTGGGTGATCCAACTGAGGTTTTTAGGTTGAAGCGTTCGCCGCATTATTAACAGAGGTTTTTAAGCTCAATTAAAAGCAAAAAATAAGGCTTAAGAACCAAAATCAGGTTCGCAAATACAGCGAAATAATCACAACGTAATAAGAGGAAATACATGAGGCGAGCGGAGGATGATTACGCAAAAAATGCGCAATAAAAAATATCGGGATGAATAAAATAAATAAAATGAGGGGTAAAGCGAGGAATATATAGAATGGCGGAGAGGGAGGGATTCGAACCCTCGATACCCTTGTGAGGTATACTCCCTTAGCAGGGGAGCGCCTTCGGCCTCTCGGCCACCTCTCCGGTAATAGCAGAAAATAACACTGCAATTAATTATTCTAAAAACTTAAATACTAAAAAAATAAATGCGTTCCACCGAAGTTTGCAAGTAACCCTGCATCCTTCAGCGGGCGGCATAATACCAACATATCACCGGAAGTCAAAGTTTTAAAAAAGAATATTTTAAAAAAATATCTAATTAATCCCGCAACTTACCAACGAGAACACCAAAAAATTACAAACGATTAACAGTTGCCTGGATCGGTTGTATCTTGTTTTTCGCGCTGAATACGTTGATAAATTTCTTCACGGTGAACCGCGATTTCTTTCGGTGCATTCACACCAATGCGAACCTGGTTTCCCTTTACACCCAAAACGGTAACGGTAACTTCATCACCAACCATTAGGGTTTCACCAATACGACGAGTTAAAATTAACATAAAAATCTCCAACTGCTTCCTGTGAGAACGACAGCACTTATTGCCTGGCTGCTGACGTCGATCTTGCGTTCCGGGTTCCGGTTTTTAGTATAGATGCACAAATAAATTGTGCCCTTAATTTGGAACCCGCAAGACCTACCATGCCCACAACGGGCAACCCAAAAAGCAAGCCTTTTGGGGACAATGGGGTTGATGTTATTTATCTAAACCAAATGCTGTATGCAATGCGCGCACAGCCAGCTCTAGATACTTCTCTTCTATGATCACAGAAATCTTAATTTCCGACGTCGTAATCATTTGAATATTGATATTTTCTTGCGCTAGGGTTTTAAACATTTTGGCGGCAACACCGGCGTGTGAGCGCATGCCCACACCCACTACGGATACTTTAACTACGGTATTGTCTGCTACCACTTCGCGAGCGCCGATTTCGGCAGCCACTGCGTCTAAAATCGCTTTAGCTTTGTTCATATCACTGCGGTTAACAGTGAAGGTGATGTCGGTTGTGTTATCGGCAGATAAATTCTGCACGATGACATCCACTTCGACATTGGCATCGCCAATCGGCGCAAGCACTAACGAGGCGACGCCGGGTTTGTCGGGTACGCCACGGATGGTTAATTTGGCTTCATCGCGATTAAACGCAATGCCAGAAACAACGGGTTGTTCCATGGTAGGGAAATCCTCGTCAATGGTGATCAGTGTTCCAGGGCCTTCGTCAAACGTCGATAAAACGCGCAAAGGCACATTATATTTACCTGCAAATTCGACCGAGCGAATTTGTAAAACTTTGGAGCCGAGGCTCGCCATTTCTAACATTTCTTCGAAGGTAATGCGCTCAAGCCTGCGTGCGCGGTCTACTACACGGGGGTCTGTGGTGTAAACGCCATCCACGTCGGTATAAATTTGGCATTCATCGGCTTTAAGTGCTGCTGCCAGCGCGACGCCTGTGGTGTCTGAACCGCCGCGACCGAGTGTGGTGATGTTGCCACTGTCATCGACGCCTTGAAAACCGGCCACCACAACCACTTTACCTTCGTTTAAATCCGCACGCATACGGTCTACGTCGATCTCTTGGATGCGCGCTTTGGTGTAGGCGTTATCGGTGAGGATACGCACTTGCGAGCCAGTGTAAGAGCGCGCATCTTGGCCGCGTGCTTTAAGTGCCATACACAGCAGCGCGATGGTAACTTGTTCGCCTGTAGAAACCAAAACATCCAATTCACGGCCATCTGGATCCGCTTGTATGTCTTTGGCGAGGCCAATCAGCCGGTTGGTTTCTCCGCTCATGGCCGATACTACAACGACGATGTCATGGCCTTGTTGGCGAAATTTGATGATTTTATCCGCGACATTTTTTATGCGGTCGGTTGTGCCTACCGAAGTACCACCAAATTTTTGCACGATTAAACTCATGGCTGAGTGAGTCTCCAATTAATACGGGCCAGACCTAACTTAGGTATGGCAAAAAAGGGCGCTAATTAAACACTAATTACCACGGGTTGTTAACAGTCTCTACGGGAATTATTCACTTTTTGGTTAAATTCCCAGCTGATTCTGTAACCATCCAGTCACACTTTCGAGTACCTGTGGCAGCCTGCCGTTGTCTATACCGGCCCCGCGTGCCATGTCTGGGCGTCCGCCGCCCTTGCCTTCCAGCTGTTCTGCTACAAATTTCACTAAATCGCCAGCCTTAGCTTTGGCGCTTGCCGCTTTGGTGGCGCCGACCACCAAGGTCACTTTGCCGTCTTCAACGCCCGCTAATAAAACGATGGCTTCGCCGAGTTTATTTTTAAGTTGATCCACCAGTTGTAATAGGGTGTCGCCATCGCCGGTTTCTAGGCGTTTTACTAATACTTTTATGCCGCCAAGGGTTTGTGCTTCGGCCAGCCAGTCGTTGGCTGAGGCGGCGGCGAGTTTGCCTTTTAATACAGTCAGTGATTTTTCGTTTTGGCGGTTTTGTGCCACTAGGCCTTCTAGCTTGTCGAGCAGTAAATCCGGGGTGGTTTTGAGCAGTGCCGCCGCCTGTTGTACGAGATATTGGGTTTGATCAAACGATTGCAAGGCAGTGCGGCCCGTGATGGCCTCAATACGCCGCACACCGGCTGCCACACCGCTTTCACTGACGATGCGAATCAGGCCAATATCGCCTGTGCGGCGGGCGTGGGTGCCGCCGCATAGCTCCACAGAAAAGCCGTCGCCCATGCTGAGCACGCGCACTGAGTCGCCGTATTTTTCACCAAATAAGGCCATTGCACCGCGCGTTTTGGCGGTTTCCATGTCGCAAATATCGGTGCTGATGGCGCTGTTGTGGCGGATGTGTTGGTTGATGATGTTTTCAATTGTTTTCAATTGTTCTGCGCTGACCGCCTCGAAGTGGGAGAAGTCGAAACGCAGTTTTTCGGCATCTACGGAGGAGCCTTTTTGGCTGACGTGATCGCCCAATACTTGGCGCAATGCAGCGTGCAACAAGTGGGTGGCGGAGTGGTTGAGTGCTGTGGCGAGGCGAATGTCCGCTGTGACCTCAGCGGCTAGCGCTTGCCCGGTTTTTAATTGGCCGCTCACCAACCGGCCAATATGCAGGAAGCTCTCGCCGGATTTGCGGCAGTCGGTGACTTCAAAGCGCACGCCTTCGGCCAGCAACAGGCCGCTATCCCCCGCCTGGCCGCCTGAATTGGCGTAGAACGGCGTTTGGTTGAGCACCACGGCGCCTTCGTCACCTGCGCTTAACGCCTCAACGGCAGCGCCATCTTTAATGAGTGCTGTAACCTGCGCATGGGTGGATGCCAGTTGTTCATAGCCGTTGAATTCCGTGCGGCCTTTGAGGTTGAGTTGGGTGTAATCGACGTTAAATGCATTGCCTGCGCCACTGGTTTTTTGTTCTTCCATCAACCGGTTGTAGCCGTCAAGGTCAATCGTCAGGTTGCGCTCGCGGGCGATGTCGGCGGTTAAGTCCACCGGGAAGCCGTAGGTGTCGTGCAGCTTAAACACTAAATCACCAGGCAGTTCGGTGCCTTGTAATTGTTGTAATTGGGCTTCGAGAATTTTCATGCCTTTATCGAGGGTTTTGGCGAATTGCTCTTCTTCGGCCAGGATAACTTTTTCGATTTGTGCCTGCTGGGCGGTTAAGTCTGGGTAGGCGGCGCCCATTTGGGCCACCAGTGGCGCGACCAGGCTATGGAAAAAACTCTCGCTCTGGCCAAGTTTGTGGCCGTGGCGGATGGCGCGGCGCAGGATTCGGCGTAACACGTAACCGCGTCCTTCATTGGAGGGAATAACGCCGTCCATGATCATAAAGGCGCAGGAGCGGATGTGGTCGGCAATCACGCGCAGGGATTTTTCTTCTAGGTTGGTGCAGCCTGTGGCTGTAGCGGTGGCATTTAATAAGGCTTGGAACAGGTCGATTTCGTAGTTGCTGTGTACGTGTTGCATCACGGCGGTGATGCGCTCAAGGCCCATGCCGGTATCCACAGAGGGTTTGGGCAAGGGGATTAAACCGCCTTCTTTTTGTTGTTCGAACTGCATGAACACCAGGTTCCACACTTCGATGTAACGGTCGAGACCGTCATCAACGCTGCCCGGTGGGCCGCCGGGTACGTGGGGGCCGTGGTCAAAAAATATTTCTGAGGAGGGGCCGCAGGGGCCGGTGTCGCCCATGCGCCAGAAGTTGTCTTCATCAAGGCGGGAGAAGCGGGTTGGGTCTATGCCGACTTCTTTAATCCAGATATCGGCGGCTTCGTCGTCGCTGATGTGTACCGTTACCCACAGGCGCTCCGGCGGCAGTTTTAAGATTTGGGTGAGAAATTCCCAGGCATAAAAGATGGCGTCGCGCTTGAAATAGTCGCCAAAACTGAAGTTGCCGAGCATTTCAAAAAAGGTGTGGTGACGAGCGGTGTAGCCTACGTTTTCTAAATCGTTGTGTTTGCCGCCTGCACGCACGCAGCGTTGGCTGGAGGTGGCGCGGGTGTAGGGGCGCTTATCCATGCCGATAAATACGTCTTTAAATTGCACCATGCCGGAGTTAGTGAACAGCAGCGATGGGTCGTTGCCTGGGATTAACGAGCTGCTGGGGACAATGGTGTGCCCTTTGCTGGCGAAGAAGTTTAAAAAGGCGTCACGTATTTGGGCGCATTGCATGGGCAGATTTCCGAATCAGAACTGTTGGAAAAGGGGCCGCAGTATAAGGGGTTGCAGGGCTGCGGCAAAGCGCTCAGCGCGCTATGTGTGGCTGGTGGTTTAACGTCAAAGTGGAACCACCCAAACATCTATCTATTTTTGCTCTACGCGCCTTAAACCTAAAAATCTCAGTTGAACCTAGAAACCTCAGTTGAATCACCAAAGTCTGCGCAACCCCTTGGCACGCCTAGCAAAATTTAAAAATTTTGAACCACCAATAAGGTTGCCCTTCATTTTTAACTTTCACTATTCGATACCCGTGGTTTACACAGCTTTTGGGCGCTCAACTGAGGTTTCTAGGTTCAACTGAGGTTTCTAGGTTTGCTAGACGGTGGGTGCATTGATTCGTTGGTTCAAAATGTGCGTATCGGGTTAAAAAAATCGGCAGCAGAAGCCGACTGAATAGGCCGCCCTGCCAAGGGTCTTGTGTGGTGAGTATTTGGTAGCTGGGTTTGGGGATATAGGTTTGACAGCTTATGTATCCACCTTCGGTATGGGCCTGAACGCTGATGCGTTGGTAGATTTCGCCTTCAAATTCATCCAGCCGAGCTATGTCTGCGGCGTTTAATTGCGTATAAATTTTGCCCAGTACACCGCCATTATTTGGGGTGTGGATTAGTACCGGGTAGGTATCTAAAAAAATTAAGCGGCGGTTAAAATTTGCGACAAAGCCTAAACAGCTGGGGCGTGTTTGGGAGATGAGTTGTTGCCATACTGCGGGGAACATGAGTGAGCCGTAGGTGAATAGGTTCACGCGAAACACCTAAAAAGACCCACGCGAGCAATTAAAAAAGCTGAATAGATTCACACCAACTTTCTACTAATAACCCGCCGTAAAAAACAGCCGCAATACGTTGGCGTTAAAGCTGTAGAGGGGTTCTTCACCGGGTTTGTAGGGGGCGTCGGTGCCTTCGGCAGGGGCTTTGCTGAGTAGGGCGTTGTGGAAGTTGTCGTAGTCAAATTGCAGGCCGTCCCAGTATAGGTTTACGGTGCAATTCTTGAGAAACGCTATAGGCGGCTTGCGCAGTTTGTAGGTGACGCCAAGGCCAAAGTTGGTTGAGCTGAACTGGCTGAGTTCTTTGTCGCGGGCTAAAAAGGTTTGGAAGTTTTTATGTGGGAATATGTCGGCGTAAAAATCCGCTTGGGTTTGTGAGTAGCTGCGTATTTTGGCTTCAAAAATCCAGGTGCGCGCCCAGGGGTGTACGTATTTGAGTTCGTAGGTTGTGGCTTTGACGCCCCAGCTGTCTTGGAAGGCTTTTATTTCGCCTTTGAGGGAGGCGCGAAAGGGTAGGTAATAGATGGTGCGCAGGGCGATGGCGTCGCTGTTGCGGGTTTGCGGGTAGCGTTCGGTTTGAAAGCTGACTTTGCCGTCGTCGAAATAACGCACGGAACGGTAGGGGTTGTTCAAGTAGCCGTTATCAATGACGGATTCGATATTCAGTGCGGCGAGCCAGTTTTTGGTAATAACTTGGCTTAAACCGAGGTTAAAACGCTGGTGTTTTTGGCTGGCTTCGAACTGGTTGGGGTCTTTTTCGTCGCCGTTGATCATTACGGTGTCATCGCCGAGGCTGTAACCCATGCTTACAGTGGTTAGGTCGCCAAAAAATTCTTGCGCTACACCCATGCTTACGGTGTTGGCTTCGTAGTCGTTTTCGCTGGAGTTGGTGTAGCCGAGGCTGTAGATGGTGGTGTCGTTGAGGTATTCCACGCCGGTGGAGTATTCGGTGCGTTGTTCGGAGTATTTGCTGCCTGCGGTCATAACGTCGATTGAGGCGCTGGAGACCATGTCGGTGTAATAGTTGGCGTAGACGGAGGCGGTTTCTTTGAAGTTTTTGCGTACCAATACAGAGGGGCCGCTGACGGTGACGCCGCCACCATCGTAGGAGTGGTAAAGCAGGTCGGCGCTTTCTTCCGGCAGGATGGCTGCGTTAAGAGGGAGGCAGATCAGGCAAAGTAGCGCGACTAAAAACTTAGTTACAGCCACAGCCACCTCCGGCGCTGCCGTCGGCACCCCGTGCGGCTTCGCGGGCTTCGTAGACGTGGTTCATATATTTGCCGGAGATGGCGCTGCGTTCTAGCTGCATTACCGGGTCGGCTAAATGGCCGCGCTCATAGGCTTTAACCCAGGGTTCAGGTTGCAGTTGGCTGCAAGCACTGAGGCTAAAAATTAGGCTGAGCGCGGCTAGGGTGCGCATATTACTTAGCTAACAGCTCTTTAACAGTGGCGGCGTAAACTGCGTCGTCACCGGCTTTGAAGCCTTTGTGTGTGTGGACTAGGTTGCCAGTACGGTCAACAAAAAAGCTAGAGGGTTGCACTGAAGCTTTATACAGTTCGGCAGTGGCCATTTTGTCGTCTTTCATTTTAGTGTCTTCAAGTACGGTGAAGGATACTGGGTTATCTTTCAAAAAATCTGTTCGTTCCCCCGCGTCCACATCCAGATTTATACCTAAAACCACCAGACCTGTGTCTTTGTTAGCTTTGTATAGCGCATCCAGGATGGGCATTTCTTGTCGACATGGCCCACACCAGGAGGCCCAAAAATTGATTAAAACAACTTTCCCTTTGAAATCGGAGAGTTTTACCGTTTGACCTGCTGTTGATTTCAAGGAAAAGTCAGGGGCTACATGGGTCGGGGTGGGAGAAGTGGTGGGTGCTTCTGTTTTTTGGGGGGCCGCATTTACATGCGAAGCTAAAAATATAGCAGCCATGACCAGATATAGGGTTTTCATTTAATACTCCATAGGATGCTTAGATGGTTAATCACGCAGATCAAACCAATACTGTATCGGCTAGACCTGAGCTGCATCGGGTTGCAGCTACAGAATCTTGGGCTTTGGTTTAGCGCAGCCAGAACACTCATGTTACTTAGCTAACAGCTCTTTAACAGTGGCGGCGTAAACGGCGTCGTCACCGGCTTTGAAGCCTTCGTGGGTGTGGACTAGGTTGCCTGCGCGGTCTACGAAGTAGCTGGAGGGTTGGGTTTTGCTTTTCAGCAGGCCTGCTACTACGTGTTTGCTGTCGTCGAGGATGGGGAAGGAAACGCCGTTATCTTTTAAGAAGGCGTCGCGCTCGGAGGCTTCTTCGTCTTGGTTAACACCGAGCACCACTAGGCCGTCTTTGTTGTCTTTGGCGAGTTTGTCGAGGATAGGCATTTCTTGGCGGCAGGGGCCGCACCAGGAGGCCCACATGTTAATTAATACCACTTTGCCTTTGAGGTCGGAGAGTTTGACGTTTTGGCCGGCGGTGGATTTTAAGGTGAAGTCGGGTGCTGGGGTTGCGGCGGCGGCTTTGGGGGCTTCAGCGGCGGGTTTTTTGGCGTCGGCTGCGTGTACGTTTACAGCTAAGAATGTGGCGGCCAGGGTTAAAAGTACGTGTTTCATTTAATTTCTCCAGAGACATTAATAAGCAAAGCGTAAATAGTTAAAAAAACAAGGTGGCGCCGAGGGTTGCTTCAAGGTTTTGCACTTTTTTGTCTTCGCCCAGTAGGGTATGGGTGAGGACGTAGTTGCGAAAATCCACATGCATCGCCAACCAGTCTGTGGCAAAAAAGCGTAACCCGCCGCCGAAGTTATAAGTGAAGTATTCTTCGTCGGCGAACAGGGTGCTTCCGGCGCCCGCGACTATATAGAAGTTGGTGTTAAATGCCCACCGGCCTACATAGTGTTCACCCGGCAATAAGTTGTAGCCGAAGTTCAGTGAATAATAACTTAACTCCCGTTGTTCATCGGTTAAGAGTTCTAGGCGGTCGAGGGTTTCGGCGGTGGTTTTTTGTGTTTGTGTGATGCCGTAGGCGCCTTCAATAAACATGGATTCGCTGATGTGGTAGGCCAGGCGCAGGCCATATACGTCGTTGCTGCCGAAGTCTTCTACGCTCATGACGCCTGCGTAAAAACCCAGTTCAAAATCTTCGGTGTCGATTTTGTCCTCGTCCAGGTTGCGGCGTTGGATGTCGGGTTTAACGATGTCGTCGATCACTTGTTCGTTGCTTTTCGACTCGGCGGCGTAGGTGGAAGGGGCCGTGAGCGCGGTGAGCGTTACGAGTGCCGTTAAAATAATAGGCTGAAGCCAGCTTTCCATTCTTCGATGTCCTCGTTGGATTCTCGTGTGGTCAATATGGTGCTTTTGCTGTATTCGGCCCGCAGGTCGATACGGGCGCTGAGGTGGTACATGACGCCTGCGCCTATGGCGAGGAAGGAGTCTTGGCGGTCTTCAGGTTCAGCCACTACAGCGTTTGGGGAAACATTGACGCTCCCGCTGCCCAGGCTAAAAAAGGGGGAGAGGCGCCTTTTGGGGGCAGGGTGGTGCAGTAGGTGTAGGCTGGCCATTTTGGTGCTGGAGAAGTCGCCAAAGGCTTGGGTGTATTTGATTTCTGTGGAGAGGTGGGTGGTGAAGCGGTAATTCAGGTAGGTGGTGTAGCTGATGGCGCCTGCGGTGCGGCCTACTAATAAACCCAGTTGCCCGCTGTTTTGTACTTCTTTCCAGTTGGGGTGAGGGAAGTCTACCCGTTGGTTTTCGCTGTCGGCTAGGGTGTTGAGGTGGGTGCGGTGTACCCAGCCTTTGATGCCTTTGGTGGTTTCTACTTTGTACCAATCGCCCCGGCGTTTAAATACGCGCAGGGTTTCACCCGCTTCGATGGCGTGGAATAGTGGGTAGCCGCTGCCGGGGGCGGTGTGTAGTTCTAATACTTGGCCTTGGAAGACTAAGAATTCGCCGTCGGTGTCGCTCCAGGCCGGTGCTGCGGCCTGGGTGAGGCTGGAGCAGGTGAGCAGGCTGATGGCCCAGAGGGCGGTGAGTAAGCGCATAGTGAATGGGTTAGTTTTCTTCGCGGGCCTTGGAAGGTTCATTGTAGTACTGCGCACCCACATCCAGCCACTCGCCAATGAGGAACTGTTCATCAACGCTGAGTCCTTGGTAGTGGTTGGCGTCGGCGGCGTTATTAAAACGGGTTAAAAAACGGCTGGCGCGGGTGGAGCGGGCGCCTGCGGTGTCGAGCCTTGGGGCTATGGCGCGGGGCAACATTTGGATTTCAGTGATTTGGGTGCCGTCTTCTTGTGTGAGGGTGACGGGGGTGGGGTAAAGTTTTTCTTGGCTGAGGTAACTGCCATCGACTTGTTGTACATATTCTTGTTCATTTATTGCGGTGAACAGTTGTGTGTAGGCGATGTTGAAGTTGTCGTTGTCGTCATTTTTGCCGGGGCGTAAGTCCAGTTGTACGTTGAGGGCGGCGAAGTTGGCGAGGGTTAGCGCGTCGGCGCCTGCCTCTTGCATCCGGGCGGGGGCAGTGCGGTCGTGGCAGCGAATACAGGTGAGATCCCGCGTGACGGCACGCTGGGCATCACAAACGCGGCGGTCTACCTGCCAGAGCGGTTGGATATGTTCAAGGTAGTTGATGGTACTGGCGCAGCCGGGTGTCCATTCGGTGAGACAGGTGGCTTTGTTGGTGGGCAAGGGCCAGGTGATGGTGGTTTCCGGTGGCAGGCAGTTGGCCACGGCGGTGTTGTGGGTTTGGGCAATGTTGAGGTGGCTGAGGTTGTTAACACCAAGGCTGGGTATGCGTTCGGGCAGGCCGGAGGCAATGCTTGGGGTGGCCGGGAGCGGTTCAGCGCTTAAACGCCCGTGGGGGGCATTGGCGTTGTTGGCTATGTGGCAGCCTTTGCATTCGCGGGTTTCACCCAGGCCGAGGGTGATCCAGTTTTGGTGGCGCGGGCCAACTCTATGGCCTTTGGCATCAAGCAGTTCGAGGGTTAACGGCACCAATGCGGGCAGTTTTAGCTTGATGGAGCCGTCAGTTTCGATGGGGGCGTAGGCGAGAATGTCGTACATGCCCGCGCCGCGTCCGCCCACACCAAAGGCGCCGTCGATAAGTTCTAAGTCGTTATTTTTAGGCAGCGGAACGTGGCCCAACACACGCAGGTATTTGGCGCCTTGGTAAGCGGGCAGGGCTAAGTCGTTGACTTGGTAAATATGCAGTATGCCTGCGTTTTCTTTGCTTAAGGTGCTGCTGGTATTGCCTGCGGCTAAGGGCAGCAGGGGTTTATCGGCCAGAATCACCGGGTTAAATAGGTTCATTGTGGAGGTGGCCGGTGGAATACTCACTGGCAGCTGGGTTTGTGTGGCGCCGTTGTACATCCACAGTGAATACAGCGGTTCCGCTTCGGTGAGTTCCACCGGTTGGTTTTTACAGGGGATACGCGCTTTGGTGGTGGCATCTAATACCCGGCAGGCGCTCCAGCTGACTAGGTAGCGCTGTTCTTTGTCATCCAGCGGAAAAGCCGCTTGAAAGTAGCCGCCGGGGGAGGGCGCAGCTGGAGCTTCGGCTGTGCCGAGCGGTTCGCTGTAGGCGCTATCTTTGGAGATAGACGCCTGGGCCGTGCCGTTGCCGCTATTAAGGCTTTGATTACGTTCGTAAAATTGTTCTACATCCAAAGTGATGAGGTCGCCACCGTGGCGGGTGTTGCTGCGGGGCCGCAGGGAGGCGAGGATTTTGCCGTCTTCTTGCACCTGTGGGTTGAAGTAGGTGGCAGGTTTGTCTTGGCTGCCGATGTTTTTGCTGTGGTAGCCGTAGTAAAAACTCAATTCGCTGCCGTCGGGTTTGATGGTATAGAAGCTGAGGCTGTCATTGCCGCCCAATCGGTCGCGGCGCAAAAATACAATTTCCCCCGTGGTGAGCAGGCGCGGGTACAGATCCATCGCGGGGTTAACGGTGAGTTGCTGCAACTCGCTGCCGTCTGGGTTTACCACATGCAGGTTGTAACTGTATTCATTGGTGCCTTCGGCAGAAGCGCGGTAGGCGGCGCCGTTGCGGTCGAGAATCTGCTGGCGGGTGAGGGTTTGGCGGTTGGAGCTAAACACAATGCGGCCATCGGGCAGGTATGCCGGTTGTACATCCTGGCCCAAAGCGGCCTCGTCCGAGTTGCTAAAAATGGGCCGGGCTTTAGCGCTGGCGCGGTCGTATTCCCAAATATCCCAAGTGGGTTGTAACTCCGCCGGAGTATTAGGCAGCGTGGGTGCGCGCAGGGCGAACAGCAATTTTTTACCATCCCGCGAAGGGCTTGGGTCTTTTACATCATATAACTGCGGCGTGAGTGTGCCTGCGGCACCTTTGATGGGCGGGAAGATGGTTTCGGTGATGTTAATTTCCGGCGCCGAAGCCTGGGCGCGGGCTTTGAGTATGAGATGGGCACCGGCGTTGAAGTCGGCTGGGCTGAACATAGCGTCGGGTTTGATATTGCCGTTGTTGGTTTTCGGCATGGGCCGCTCGATATACGCCACCGAGGCATCCACAAATACCGGGTCAGCATCTTGCGTGCCTTGGGCTGCGGTGCCGGTGCCTTTGCTGACATCACAACCGCTAAGCAGGGCTAAGCAGCAAATAAAAGAGGTAATTAAACATCGCATGGGAGTGAACTCAACGCCTTTAAAAAGAGGCCCCGCTCAGGCAGAAAGTGACTGAAACTGTCGCCAATAGATTGGAGCTTATACGGATAGGGCTTTAACACTATAGAAAATCTTTACCTAGCTCACAGGATAATTACCCGTTCCGCCAAGCTTGTCACGCCTGGGGATGGGCCTGGTAATCGGTTTTGGGTACTGAAGCAGTAATTACGCCAGTGTATTGGTGTTGAACGGCGAGGGGCTTTTATTCTGGTTCCTCGCTATATGGTGTGGATGACGCTTGAGTTTATGCCTTCAGTACGGGCTTATATTTGGGTGGATGGTTACACAGTGGGGGTTAGAGTCTCGAGTCTTTAGCAATGGCAACATCACCAACAAATCCGACGTGGGCACTTACGCCTACAGCCGCCAAAATGCAGGCCCCCACGCCGTCACCAGCGCAGGCGCCAACAGCTACACCTACGACGCCAACGGCAGCATGCTCGCCACCACCGGCCCGGACGCCCGCACGGTGCAATACACCACGGATGACCAAGCGCAAATCATCAAAAAAGGTAATCAGGCCAGTACCTTCTTTTATGGCCCCGATAAGGCCCGCTACAAACGCGTGGATACTAAAACCTCAACCAGCGGCAACAGTTATACAACCACTCTTTATATCGGTGGAGTCGAGAAAATTTATTACCCGGACGGCAAAATTGAGTGGAAACGCAATATTGCCGGAGTCGGCCAGATCACCATCAAAGTGGATACCGCTGGCACAGAGGAAAGTCGCGAAACACATTATTTTCACAAGGATCATTTGGGCAGCATCCTCGCCATCTACGGTACGGATGGTAAGAGCATACGAGAGA
>JBEGTZ010000033.1:0-10903 GCA_041179125.1 Pseudomonadota bacterium
TGGATTTAACCCAGGGTTTTAATAGCCTGGATACAACCAGCCCGCAGGATTTAGACCCGCTTGCCAATTATTACCAAGCGCAGTTTTCAGCTGAATATACCAAGCGCAGCCATAAAAATATTCAAGCTAATATTTTTATGGAGCGTTTATCCCCCGTGGGTAAACATTTGCAGTTGGATTATATTGCTAACAACACCCACCCGTTAGGCTCCAAACATTTATTAGATACTGCCGCTAGCGATAACGCTTACAACCGCGCACACCGTAAATTACACCCAAAATTGCGGCATCAATTAGAGGCTTTTGGTTATTACGATATTTTTATTGTGGATAATGCCAGCGGTAATGTGGTGTACACCGTTTTCAAAGAGTTGGATTTTGCCACCAATTTAAACTCTGGAAGTTGGGCGGGTACTGGCCTTGGGCGCGCGTTTAAAAACGCTAAAAATTTAGCCTCAGGCACAACCACACTCACTGATTTTTCCCCTTATACACCGTCTTATGAAGCGCCAGCGGCGTTTATGGCGGCGCCTATTTTTATGGGTGAAAAAGCGCAGGGCACGCTGATTATTCAGGTGCCCATTGAGCCTATTAACGCGATCATGCAAGAGCGCTCTGGCATGGGTAAAACCGGTGAAACCTATTTGGTGGGGCCGGATTTTTTGATGCGTTCGGATTCATTTTTGAACCCTACCGATCACAGTGTTAGCGCATCCTTTGCTGACCCTAAAAAAGGCAGCGTTAATAGCGATGCCATTAAATTAGGCATCAGCGGGCAAAGCGGTACAAAGGTTATTCTTGATTACAATAATAACTGGGTGTTATCGGCCTTTAGCCCGATTAAATTAGGTGATTTTTCGTGGGTTGTGGTGGCCGAAATAGATAAGGCCGAAGCGCTAGCGTCTGTTTATCAATTGCGTAATATTATTTTGCTGATCAGTGTAATTTTATTGGCCGGTGTTACTGTGTTGGCGCGTTTAAGTGCGCGGTTGGTTAGCAGCCCGATTACCGACATGGAACACATCATTAGCCGCGTGCAAAAAGAAGGTAATTTCCGCCTTAGCCTGAATAATACAGACAGCGATGAAGTGGGCAAAACCTGCCGCAGTGTGGATAAATTACTGCTGGATACCGGCAAAATAATTCATTTAGTGAATGAGCATTTAGATGCGCTGGCACGGGGTGTACAGGTTAACCCTATTACAGATTTATTCCCCGGTGAATTGGGGGTGTTAGCGCGGGGGGTTAATTCTACCGTGGCGACCATTGAGGCTGCACGTAATGAACAAGTGCGCCAGGCGGTTATTATCAGCCAAAAAGCCGAAGAAGCAGAAATTGCAGCGCAACAGGCTAAAGAACAGGCCACACAAACGCTAATTATTAAACAAGCGCTGGATGTTTGTGCAACGCCCGCCATGATTGGTGATACACAGCATCAAATTGTTTACAGCAACCAAGCATTACAGAATTTAATGCAGCGGTTAAACGATGCGGTGCGGCAAGAAATAGGTGCATCATTATTTAATGGCCAATTAACAGGTATTGATATTCACCGCTTTAAACAATTACCTACGTTATCCAGTGCGCAACAACTTCACCAAACACAGCAAACGCGCTGGAATTTAAGTGAATTTACATTGGATACTTCGGTAACGCCTATTCGCGATGGCGATGGCAATTATTTAGGCTGTGTGGTTGAGTGGGTTGACCGCACTGAAGAGCTGGAAAAATACGAGCAAGAAGCCAAAGTGGCGCGGGAAAATGCGCGTATTCGTCAGGCGTTGGATGCCTCCTCTACCAGCACATTAATTGCTAATGAACAGCAACATATTATTTATTCCAACCGTGCCATGCAGGCATTATTAAACAACGCACGCACCGCGTTAAATAGCCAATTACCCCATTTTAACCCCGCTGACATGTTGGGAAAACCCACCGATTATGTTCACATTGATACACAGCTTCAGCCCCAGGCATTAAAAAATGCGGTGCAAAAAATACAGGTGAACAACACCCTGGGCGATAAACATTTTGTGATTACGGCAAGCCCCATTACCGATGCGCAGCAGAACCAAATAGGCACGGTTATCGAGTGGCAGGATCGCACGTCGGAAATATCTATTGAGATGGAAATTAACCAGGTAATTCAAACGGCTTCGCGGGGGGATTTTAGTGCGAGCTTAAATGTGGAAGGTAAAACCGGCTTCTTTTTAAGTGTGGCGCAAGGGTTAAATCAAATTATTTCCACCACGAAACATGCCACCCAAGAGGTGGTACGTGTGATTGGCGCGATGGCTGGGGGTGATTTAACTCAGCGCATTAACAGTGATTACAGCGGTGAATTTGCCCTGGTCAAACGCGATGTGAATAAAACCTTGGACAGCCTGACGCGAACCATTGGCGAGATTATGGTTGCCAGCGAAACCATCGCTACCAGCAGCGAAGAGATTTCCTCAGGCACGCAAGATTTGCGTATGCGCACAGAGGCGCAGGCGTCTTCGCTGGAAGAAACCGCCGCCAGTATGGAAGAGATCACACAAATGTTGCGTAAAAGCCAGGAAAACGCCGAAAACGCCAATACCCTGGGCGCCCAGGCGGTGGCGATTGCGCAATCCGGTGATGCCTCGGTGGAGAAAACTGTGATAGCTATGCGCGGCATTCAAACCGCCAGTACGGCTATTGCCAATATTATCGGTGTGATTGACGAGCTGGCCTTCCAAACGAATTTATTGGCATTAAATGCCGCTGTAGAGGCCGCGAGGGCCGGTGAGCAGGGACGCGGGTTTGCCGTGGTGGCGGCGGAAGTGCGCAACCTGGCCCAGCGCTCGGCGCATTCAGCCAAAGAGATAAAAAACCTGATTAAGGATTCGGTGAGCCGTGTGGAGGACGGCACGGCACTGGTGGAGGCGTCTCGCAAAACACTCAATCAGATGGTGCAGGAGATTTCACAGGTGACACGCATGATGGGCGATATTGTTATCGCCTCCAAAGAGCAGGCGGCGGGTGTAGGGCAGATCAACACGGCGATTCTGCAAATGGATCAGATTACGCAACAAAACGCGGCGCAGGTGGAAGAGGCCTCGGCGGCGAGTGAGACGATGGCGGATCAGGCTCGGGCGCTGGATCAGTTGATGGTGTTTTTTAAGTGTTAAACCTAGAAACCTCAGTTGAACGCGTAGCGAGAGCGACTAAGACGCCGGATTTAAAGCGATTTTTGCCAAAATTTGGCGAAAGCAGTAGTCACCACTACGGTGAGTCAAATTTTGGCAAAAATCGCTTTAAATTCAAGTGTTAGGCGTTCGCAGTAGCGTTCAACTGAGGTTTTTAGGTTAAACCTAGAAACCTCGGTAGGGGCGCAATTCATTGCGCCCTATTTATTTCAACCCCATTTATTTGCCCCAAATTACCCAGTAAATCGCCGACAAAACGCCAACCAAGGCGCGATGAATCGCGCCCCTACATGGGCATCTGCGGTTTTAACAAGGACTATTTGGCCGTTTGTATGGATGTTGCCAATAACAAGTGCGCGCTGTTGAGGTTTGCTGCCAGTTGCCCGCTGGGGTCGAGGTTTGCGCTGCGCTGCACGCTGCCTGCTACCCAATAGCGCTCGCCAAGTTTGATGCGCTCAACCGCCAAGGGTGCGTGGCTTGAAACCCAGATCGGTTTTACACCCACCAAGCGCAGGTTGAGTTTGATGTAGGGTTTCCCCTCGCGCACCATTACGGCTTCAACTTCGCCCAACACATTGGCCCACTGGCCGCTGTACCTTGGGTTGAGTTCTCCATTGGCGAAAAGGGGCGCATCAACTGTGGGGGGCGGGGCTGCGGGTGTGCTGAGGCGGGCGGCGTACTCTGCCCAGGTGGTTTGGATTTGGCACTGGTTGATCAGCGCCGCTTGTAACTGGGGGTCGTCGGGTGTTTTGCCCAGGGCTTTGCGGTAGCGGTCCCAAGCTTTGTCGATCCAGCCGTGGGCTTTCCAAAACAGGTAGAGATCCAGCGGGCTTTGGTCGGCAACATTCAGGCCTGAAGCCGCAGCATCATTGAACTGGCCGCTGCTGGCATTGGTGAGCAGGGCTGCATTAAGGCTATCCACCATCACGCCGCCGCTGGTGCCGCCGCATTGAATCCACTGACCGAACTCGCCTTCTGTTTTCCAGCGCGCCAATAACTGCGTGCGCGACATTTTAGGAATGCGGTCCACCGCCTCGGCGGCGCGGCGCACTGCTTCAGGCCAGGGTTTAAAGTGGTTTTGCAGCATGACAGGGTAGTCTTCGCGGGCGGGGAACCTGCGCCAGCCAGCAAACTGATCATTCAAGCTGGGCCAAAGTGCGCGCAAGGAGTGCAGCAGGTGGCGGTGCATGGCTAAAAAAGCAAAACCGTCTTGCGGGCCTTGGCACAGGTCTTCAGGCGGAAGTGGCAGTGCGGGATTGGCGCAGAGGCCGCCTTTCGCCGCACTAAACCCACTGCGGCAAAGGCGCGCTTGTTGCCACAGGTGGTAACTGGCTTGCCAGCGCTGGGCGGCCATCCATTGCTTGATGGTGGGCTGAATTTCGGCGTCGTTAAAACCGCCTGCTGGGCGTTCAATGAAGGTGTCCGGCAAGCTGCCGTCACTTTTATGGGCTTCAAACCCGCTGAGGCATTGGGCGGGCAGCGTGTCCGCCTGGGCAAACCCGCTGCTTAGGAGCAAAAACAAAACAACCCCCGCAACCGTTGGGTTGCGGGGGTTGTAGGTGGGGTTAATGACCATGAGCTGATCAGTTACCTCTGGAGTTTACGGTGTTATTACGCGCGGTTATTGCACAATAGTAGGCGCTTTAGCACCGTCTTTAATCCAGTCGTACAAGTCCTGAATGTTTTGTGAACTCAAGCCAGACATGGTTTGTTTGCAGGCTGCGTTAGCGGTACACACCGCGCCGCTGTCGCCACTTTTGCCGGAGGCTTTTAAGTAGAGCCAGCTTTTCTCAGGGTTGCCCGGTACAACCATTTTGAAATCGTTGGTGTTGTGCGCGGTGCGGCCAATCAGGCGCTCAACAATTTCAGTGGATGGCACTTGGTAGCCCAAACGCAGGCCTGCTTCTTCACCGGCGCCGTGGCAGGTTGAGCACTTGGCGGTAGCGGATTCAAGAGCTGGGCGGATCTTCTCGTGGAAGAAACCGGCTTCTTTCACCGCAGGTACGAAGTCGAGCTGTTGGTTGGGGTGGCCTTTGGTGCCACGGGTTTCCATGCCCACTTCACGCCATTTATCCATTTCGCGGCACTGTTGCAGCATTTCAGCTTTGTAGTCAGCGTCGTTTTTGGTTTTTTGCTTGGCGGCGCGGTAGCGATCCCATACGTTGTCGATCCAACCGTGGAGTTTCCAGAACAGGTAGGCGTCGAGGTTAACGTTGTTGTTGTTAGCCGCGTGTTTTTGGTTTTGGGTAGGCACACCGTTGGCGTGTAGGGCGAAGTGGAGGTTTCTGGCGGTGGAGAAGTTGGCTCCGCCTGCTACGCCGGGTTTGATGGAGCAGGAAATCCAGGTGCCCAGGTCGCCCTCGGTGGGGAATTCGCTGATGTGCGCTTCGATGTTGTCGGCGATGTCGGCGATGTCCAGGATGGCTTTCGGCCAGGCGGTGAAGTAAGGGCGAATCGGCGCTGGGTAATCTGCGGCGGTACGGGGGAACTTAGTCCAGCCGGTGAATTGCTCGGCGTTATCGGGCCACAACTCCAGCAGTTGTTCGCGCATTAAACGGTGGCCAGATAAGAAATCCAAGCCGTTAACTGCGCCTTGGCAGTCGTTTTGTTTGGGGAGGAAATCGGTAAATTTACAGGCGCTGGGCAGGCCATTGATGCCTACAGCACCGCCGCTGCCACTACAGCCGCGCGCTTGGTGCCAGAGTACGTGGGCGTCTTGCCAGCCGTGGTCGTACATGTAGTCGTACACGTCGGGTTGCACGGATACGTCTTCTTGGTTGTTGAGTTTATGTGTGGCGTAGCTGCTTTGAATGGCGCCGTTGGTAATGTGTGGGCGAAAGCCGGTCAAGCAGTGGTCCGCCGAGGTGATGCCTGAGCTTGAACTGGAGCTTGAGCTGGATGAGCGGCCTGAACTTGATGAGCTAGACGAGCTTGACGACGTGCGGCCTGATGAACTTGAAGACGAGCTTGAAGAGGTGCGGCCTGAACTTGAAGAAGAGCTTGAGCTGGAAGAACTGGAGCTTGAGCTGGATGAGCTGCTGGAACTGGTGGTGCCTGTGCAGGCGGCCAGGGCGAAGCTGAGAAGCCCTACGCCCACTAGCGAGAGTGAATTGGATGACCCTTTGAATAATTTCATGGTGCAAGCCCTTTGAATTAGCCCTGAGATTTTTGTTATGTGCTTGTGTTGTGTGCTTAAGAGACAACGGCCCAGTTTTAAAAACAAACGCCGCGACTTAAGTCTTTTCAGTGCGTCACTATACGGTTTTCCCTAGTTGGAAACGGGTTATTTATCACACAATTTATCGCGCTGTGGCAATTTGTCGCACCGAGTAGAAATAGGTTGAACCTGATCACAAAAACAGGTCGCCTGTGGGCCTATTTACCCCATTTCTGAGCTGCGAATGTTGAGTGGGGGCTTACTTTGGGGTGGGGTTTCTAGGCTTAATGGGGCGCGACAAATCCCGCGCCCACGAGGTTTTTGGAATCAAAAAATAGCGCAGTTTTTAGGATCAACCCTCCAGCGCGCGCGCCAGGGATTTTAAATCGTCGGCGGATTTGAGCAGGTTCAAAATGGCTTCGTCGGCGGCCTCGCGGGATAAACACAGGCTGTCGAATAGCTCTTGGGGCAAGTCTTCCGCCGGGCCCGCATTGGCCAGCGCTGGGTCGGCCCCGTGTTGCCGCAGCAGGTGGTTGGCCACATACGCCAAACGCGCATAGGTGGCATGTTCGTCTTGGTAATCCGGGTTGTATTGTTGGCGAATGCCGGTGTACACCTCGGCGGGCAGGTTCCAATATTCCAGTAGCCAGGCGGCAATCTGGCAGTTGGCCACGCCAATAATGTGCTGCTCAATCACGCAGGGCGGCAGCTGGGGGTTGGCGTCTTGGTGTCGGTTAATGTTCTGAAAATGCGGTGGGAATACTTCGGCCAGAATGAGATAGCCGAAGTTGTGCAGCAGCCCCACGAGGTACGACATGCCAAACGCGGGCCGGTTAATACGCGGGATGCTGGTGACTAAGGCCTCAATGGCGGCGGCCATAAATACGGATTTAGTCCAGTAGGCGCGGGTTTGCGTGGGGTTGATGACGTTGGGATTAAAGCTACGCCCTAAGGATAGGCCCAAGGAGAGGTTAATCACCATGTCAAACCCCAGCACGCGCACGATGGCATCTTGTACCGATTTGATTTTGCCGGGGGCGGAGTAATAGGGTGAGGCCGCCCAGCTCACCACTTGGGCGGCGAGGGAGGGGTCGAATTCGATGATTTTGGCCAGATCGCTGATGTCGGCATTGGGGTCGGCGCGCAGGCGGATAATTTTGCTCGCGGTGTCTTGTAATGGGGGGATTTCTAGGGTTTCGTGTAGGCGTTGTTGAATGCGGCGCTGGGTGAAGGCGTTGACCGAGTGCAAAATTTGCTTTTCGTCCTGCCGCGCTTCGTTGCTGATGTTTTTAGTGGCGCTTGAGAGCTTGCAGAGGTTAGATTCGCGCACCAAGGCTTGGAAATCCGCACGGCGCAAATACACCGGCTCAGACTGATCGCCGGGGTTTAAACACACGCTGTCGTAGCGAAGAATATTGAGATCCACCATTGTGGTTAGGCCCTGCCAGGCGGGCATGGCCGGGATGCTCTGCAAATTGTGCTTGTGCAGCAGCGCGCTGAGTTCGGCGGTGTTTAATGGGTTGAGCGTGCGGCCTAATTCCTGCCCTAATAGTTCTAAATCCAGCAGGTCATGCTGCGGCAATAACACCTGGATACGGCCATGTTGGTCGGCCAATAACTGCGCGCGCACATGGCAGACAGAGTAGTTGGGGGCATGGCTGGGTTCGTCGGGGGTGAGCGCGTAGGGGATGTTATTGCGCTCAAGGATTTGTAGCATAGTGGCGGGCACGGGCACGATGAATCTACCTCTAATCATGCAAACGGGCGTCTTTGCAGACGGTTTCCTAAAGCATAGTTGGGCTGCGCCAAAGTGCTAGGTGGAAACTTGGGGAACTTGGGGAGCTGGCGGCGCGGTCGGGCTTGCGCCCGATGTCGGACTAAAGTCCAACCTACGGTTTCCAGGTTCAAACGACATGTACAGAATAATTTAATCGGCCTGTCAACCGAATGGATGCCGCCGCGTTATACCTATTAGCGAGTCATCGCTGCGGACACTCCGGCACACCCCATTCATTCTGAGGAAGACCTATGAACACCTATATTGCCAGCCTGTTTTTTACCAGCTTATGTGTTTTAAGCCACGCCGTTATGGCGGATTACACGCGGGAAACGATCAAAACCGGCCCCAACGGCACCTCGACGGTCTCGGTCAACCAAAACGCCACCGCCACCGGCTGGGAGCGCGACCGCAGCGCCACAAACCCACAAGGCAATACCGCCACCCGGCACACTGAAGTCGATAAAAACCCCGTCACCGGAACAGTAACGCGCTCGGTGGACGGCACGCTCCATAACGGTAAAACCTACAGCAAAGACTCCACCCGCACGCCCACCGGCTCAGGCTTTGTTAAAGAAACCACACAAGTCACGCCCAACGGAAAAACCCGCGAGAAGCTCAAAGTGGTCGAGCGCAGCCCCGCTGAGCGCAACGTTGATGTCACGCGGGTGAATGGGCGCGGGCAGCTGTCCCACCGCAACACCCGCACTCGGCGCAAATAACGTCTAACCAATGGCTGTTTTTGATTTTTTCAACCGCAAAGCCCGCGAGCAGGCGCTAGAGCAGTTTTTGGCTCAAGTGGAGCGGCGCGCCTACCAAAGCGCGCTGTTAACCACCCGCAGGGAAGCGGATGCGCTGGACATAGTGCAAGAGGCCATGTTGCAGTTGGTGCAGCACTACCGCGAGAAAAGCGCCGAGGAATGGCCCAAGTTATTCCAACGTATTTTGCAGCATAAAATTATCGACTGGCTGCGCCAGAAACAGCGCCAACAGGGGGTTTTCAGCGCGCTTCCTCTTGATGAAGACGACGATGACCCCCTGAACCCAATTGCCGACCCCAAAGACATCAACCCCGCCGCCATTCTGATCGCGCAGCAGGATTTACACCGGGTACTCACCGCTTTGGAGCAGCTCCCCCTGCGGCAGCGCCAGTGTTTTTTATTGCGCGCATGGGAGGGGTTCGACACCCAGACCACCGCGCAAACGCTGAGTATTAGCGCAGGCAGTGTTAAAACCCACTACGCCCGCGCGCTGGAAAAACTCGCCGCAGCGCTTACCGCTTCACCACACGTAAAGGCCTGCCTATGAACGATGAACCCACACTGGCCAGCGCCATCACACAACAATTAAACAAGGCCGTGGAGCAACAAACAGCCGCCACCCAAGCGGCCCTGGCCGCAGGCCGCAAACAGGCATTGAAGGGAACACCTGTGCGCTGGCACTGGGCCATAGCCGCAAGTGTAGTGCTGGCGCTGGGCGCCATCACCTGGCGCTATGAACCTGCGGATATCGACAACCAATTGGTGGAGCTTTTACAAGCCGACGACCAACTGCTCAACGACCTAGACCTGCTCGAAGCGCTGGCCGAGGTTGACGAAACATGAGCCTAACCACCTCAGTTGAGTGCGGTTGGCGTTTGTGTTGGCGGGCCGGGCTTTTAAGCCTGGGCCTTGCGGCGCAAGCAGCCGAGCTGCCTAAGCCTGCCGAACTGTCCAAGCCTGCCGAACTGGCCCAGCGCACCGAAGCACCAAACGATGCCGAATTTTGGCTGCTGTACGACGAGCTGGCCGATGAGCAGGGCCACATTCCCGAACCGGACGACATTCCTCCGCCTAACGATGTGCCCCAACCTCAACATACCGAACAACCCAACCCCGCGTTGGAGGACTTATGAAGATCATCGCAATACTGTGTTTGTTACTCACGATTTGCCTCCCCGTGCAGGCGGCGGATTCCCGTTGGTCGTCGCTCTCAGCGGAGCAACAAAGCCTTTTGGCCCCGTTAAAAGAGCAATGGGCCTCACTGCCTGAAGCGCGGCGGCATAAACTCATCCAGCGCGCCGACCAGTTCGCAGCCCTTCCCCCGGACGAGCGCGCCCAGGTGCGCGAGCGTTTTGCACGCTGGCAAGCGCTCAAGCCTGAGGAAAAAAAGCAGCTCAAAGCCAGCTTTAAACGCTACCAAGCCCTAAGCCCGGCCGAGCAAATCGAACTAAAACAGCGTTGGGCCTGGTTTAAACAGCTGCCCCCCGGCGAGCAAGAAGCCATGCGCGCGAAGTGGCGCAACCTAAGCCCGCAGCAGCGCCAAGCCATAAAACAGAAAATTCGCACCATGTCGCCAGAGCAGCGCCGCAAGGCGCGGGAGCGGCTGATTCAGCGCCGACAAAAAAATTCTTAATCCGACAACGAACAAGCCGCTCCAGTGTGCTAAAAAGCCACCGTTCATGGTGAGCTCTGAGTTCGCCGAAGGGTCGATCCACCGTTCGTGGTGAGCTCTGAGTTCGTCGAAGAGTCGAACCACCCTTCATGGTGAGCTCTGAGTTCGTCGAAGAGTCGAACCACCGTTCATGGTGAGCTCTGAGTTCGCCGAAGAGTCGAACCACCCGTTCGTGGTGAGCCTGTCGAACCACCCTTCGACAAGCTCAGGGCGAACCACCCTTTGACAAGCTCAGGGCGAACGGAACCCTTAACTTAACCTGATTAGTGACATTCCTCAGAAGGCCTCAATATACGTAGCGGTTGGGGCAAAGTGCTCGCCATCGCGAAGAGTAATCTAGGCACCATAGAGGCCATATCAAATCGA
>JBEGTZ010000034.1:0-5974 GCA_041179125.1 Pseudomonadota bacterium
TTCTAAATATGCCGCGCGTTATTTAGCTGAGTTTCAATATCGGTTTAATCGTCGATTTGATATGGCCTCTATGGTGCCTAGATTACTCTTCGCGATGGCGAGCACTTTGCCCCAACCGCTACGTATATTGAGGCCTTCTGAGGAATGTCACTAATCAGGTTATTGTTTACCTGATTAGCCACGATCATTCACCGCATTCCTTGCTCGATCCCGTGTTGAGGGACATTACCCAGGATTTTGAGCAGAACTTTGTAGGGATGACGCGGGAGGATGTAGGGCTTGAAACGCTGCTTTCGGCAAGAGAGCGGCTGATTACCGATGTTACAGGCAATATGCCTGAAAACCACAAAGCGTTCTTGCGTTCCTTTTATAGCCGCAAACCTGAATGGGCTTTGCTTGGCCTTGATGGCGTGGAAAACCTGCCCGCTGTCAGATGGCGGGAAATGAATCTCGATAAAGCAGGATCGGGGACGCAGGAAGAGTTATTGCGCAAGTTAAATGAGGTTGTTGGCGTTTAGATTTAGGTGCATTGTTTATGGGTTATTCAGGGTAATAGGACAAAACAACTTGAGTTTGCCGCCGTAAGTTTGTTACAAGGTATTTTTCACCCCCACCTTTGGCCGACGTTTCCAGCCACTCTCAACCCACCAGCCAAATGACGCCACCCCCCCCCAGAATTCAAAGTGCCGACTCGCCAAGCTGCGCTACTGCGCGGTCTGAAAGTTTTCGCCCATCGAGTGTTGCGCACTATCGAGAATTTTTATGGCGGGCCAGGTCGAATCAAACCCTCGACACAATGGGCAAGCGCTCCGGTTTTAGCCGAATTTAAATCAGCGCTCTGGGTTGATGGTAGAGCGGACGAATTTATTTTGCGCTGCGGGAAAGTGCAAAATCTTCGCGCAGCGGTGCAAGCGATTAACGCTGTTGAAGTTAACCCCGGGTGTGTTGTGAGTTTTTGGGCGCAAGTCGGGCGTCCTGCTCGATCCAGAGGATTTGTTATCGGGCGGGAGATTATTTCAGGTTGCATAGTTCCAACCATTGGCGGCGGCTTATGCCAACTGTCCAACGCATTGGCATCCGTCGCCTGCGAGGCCGGTATCACCTGTCTTGAACGGCACCCGCATAGCGCCAAGATTCAAGACGCAACACCCAGTACACAAGTCGATGCAACCGTCGCTTGGAATTATATCGACCTGCGTTTTTGTGCCGATTTCCCATTTCGCTTGGAAGCAAGCCTGACCGCTGACGAATTGGTCGTGCGAGTCCGCGCCCCTGATCGCGGCAATACCCCGCCCCAAAAAGAAAACCGGGCGCAGCTTATAGCGGGCGGCGAGGGCGCCACTGCAAGGGGTTGTTTAACCTGCAACCAGGTGAGTTGTTTTCGTCATCGCACTGCTAAAGTCGCTGCAATCGCCAAGACCGCAGTACTACTAAACGATGCAACACCCGAGCTTGAACGCTGGCTGCATACACACCAAGAGCAAGCGGATTGGCTGCTGCCTTGGGTGCGCCGAGGTCGCCAGGGTTGGCGGCCACCGCAACGGGCGAGCGTGCAGGTGGCGGTGCTGGCCGGTTTGCGGCGTACAGTAAGGCTGCGGATTGCAATCGGAGAAGGCCGGGCAAGGCAGGCCCTTCGCCAGCAAGCCGCGCAGGAGTTGGCTTTAGCCTATGCAAAACGCTTAACGCCCTTACACACCCAGTTAGTGATAGCCCAGGACTTACTGGTGCCGCTATGGCGACTGGGTGTTTTGGGAGGCCGCACCTATTGCGTGTATTTGAGGGAGCTTCCGGCGTCTGAAATTCAAGCCCGCTTGGATATCGGCGCTTTATTGTGGCCCGATGAAAAGGAGTTTCGTGATTTTAGGGTTGATGAGGCGTGGCAGCGCGATGAATGGGCCGCGTTAGCGGCGGCGACAAGTAGGCTTACCGCCCATGCGATGATTATCGAAGTGCTAGCTAAGGCCGGGCTGTCGGCACAATGTTTACCTTGGTGTGAGCCCACCTTGCCAACAGCCCGCAGGCCAACGTCCGCCGCCCAAAAGCTGACATTAACACTGGCTGCAAGTGCGCTGGCACGCAAAGGTGCCCTTGAGGTGGCGGCGGTGGCAAGGGCGCTGAATGCACGAGTTTTAATTCTCGGTTCTGCACCTACCAACCCTGACCACTGGCGCGGCATTGAGTGGAGGCTTAGCGGTTACGAGAGTGACTGGCTGGCGCAAACGGATGTAGCCCTACTACCCGCCTATATCGAACACTGCCCGCAGGTACTATTAAAAGCCTTGGCGGCTGGAATTCCCGTTATAGCGACAACCGCTTGCGGGTTGGCTGCGCGCCCAGGCTTAACACTTGTTGCGCCCGGCGACGTATCGGCACTGAAGGTTGCAGTCATGAACGCTTTAACCTAGAAACCTCAGTTGCATCACCCAAGTCTGCGCAACCCCTTGATCCGCCTAGAAAATGTTAAAAAATTCGAACAACCAATAAGCACGCGGTAGGTTGGGGTGATAACCCCAACATTCCATCTAGCGGCGAGAATCAGTTAAATTTGCGCCTTTATTTGTGCTCGGCTTTGTACCGGCGGATGGCTGGAATGTTGGGGTTCGCAAGCTCACCACCAACCTACCTTTAACCCAGCCTACGCGCTGAATGGCACTAAGTTAAGCCTAGTTTGGGGGCTGTAAACGCGATAAAAAGACCCGAAATGCCAGCGCAGGCGGCTTAACTTAGTGCCATTCGTCTCTGACCTATTGATTAGATTAACGCCTTGTATAAGTTGAACAGAGAAATACCACTAATTAATAAACCCACCAAAATAAGCAGTGTGCGCGTGGAGAATTTTTTACAGGCCAAGGCTGCAAATGGCGCGGCGAATAATCCGCCGATAATTAACCCTGCCACTACGCGCCAAATGGTTTCATCCACCAGAATAAATAAAGATGCTGCGCTGGCAAGCGTAAGGAAAAATTCCGCAAAATTTACCGATCCGATGGTGGTGCGTGGATCGTGGCCAGAGCCTACTAAAGTCGTCGTTACCACCGGCCCCCAACCTCCGCCGCCAGAGGTATCCACAAAACCGCCCAGCAGTGCCAATTTGGCCACGTGTTTAGGCTCCCCATGGCGGGTGGCAATGTGTTTGCGAAACGCCTTGCTCAGCACATAAATCCCCATCAACAATAAATACACGGTAATAAAAGGCTTAAGGGTTTTACCGTCTATTTGCGTGACCAACAGCGCCCCTAAAATCCCACCAATAATGCCGGGTATTAATAAACGCAAAAATAATTTTTTATCCACATTGCCAAATTTCGCGTGGGAAATACCGGACACACCAGTGGTAAACACCTCGGCCATATGCACCGATGCCGTAGCCAATGCCGGAGATGCGCCAGTTGCCAACAAAAAACTAGTGGAGGTAAGCCCATAGGCCATACCTAAAGCGCCATCAACAATTTGCGCCAATAGGCCCACCAATAATGCATTCCAAAATAACGAGTCCTTAAATGTAGCGGCAATAATATCCGCCCCCGGCTGCCAACCGGTGCCAAATAATTGCACGGCGCCTAGGGCTAACAATCCAACCAGCGTAAAAACCGCAAATACCACCGCTGCGCGAATTACCGGGTGCAATGGCACCCGCTCCACCGGCGGTAGGCCCAAGGCGCTGTGCTCTTGGTTGACCGGGGTATTGGTAAAATCTAAATCGCGGATTTTCATTTAAGCTCCAGGTGTGCCCGTGGGGTTTTGTTCGAATGAACTTGGCGCGCATCCTAGTGTAACGTATTAAACAGATTGGTGATATGCGGCCGCTTTTCTCGCCCGCTCCACTTTCGCAAGAATTTCCTCGGTGCGTTTCGTCCAAATAAAGGGTTTTCCATGTGTGTTGTGATCGGCAATAAACATCATAATGGCCTCCTCTAGCTCTTTAACCGACGTAAATACACCCCGTCGCAATTGTTTTTCGGTTAGCAAACCAAAAAAACGCTCCACAAGATTGAGCCAAGAAGAACTCGTTGGAATAAAATGAAGATGCACCCTTTTGTTTTTGGCTAGCCATTTTTTGACTTTTTCATGCTTGTGCGTCGCGTAATTATCGACAATTAAATGCAGCTCTAAATCTTTGGGTGTCTCCTTCTCGATTTTTTTGATAAAGGATAAAAATTCTTGATGTCGATGCCTATCTTTGCAGTCGCCGATGACCTCACCCGTTTTAGTATTCAGTGCAGCAAACAGTGTGCTTGTCCCATGACGCTTGTAATCATGCGTCATGGTTCCGCATCGGCCAGGCTTCATGGGTAAGCCTGGCTGAGTGCGATCTAACGCTTGTATTGAACTTTTTTCATCAACACAAAATACAATGGCATTTTCAGGAGGTGACATATAAAGCCCTATCACATCGCGCAATTTCTCCTCAAAATTAGGGTCATTACTTAATTTAAAGGTTTTATAAAGATGGGGTTTTAGACCCGCGTCACGCCATACACGATTCACGTAGGAATGGTTAATATTTAAATGTTTTGCAAGACTGCGTGTCGACCAGTGTGTTGCATTGGCAGGCTTCTCTTGTGTGGTGATTTTAATAACTTTCTCTTTGAGCTCCAATTGTAGCCGTGTAGATTTACCTCCGTGGTTGAGTCCTCTGGGACGATCTTGAGTGATGGCTGAGTATCCGTCTTTAAAGAATCGGTTACGCCAGCGGCCTACAGTATTTATACCAATGCCGAGCGTTTTTGCAATTTCGTAATTGGGCATTCCTTCTGCTGCCAGCAATAGTATTTTTGATCGCTCAAGCAAGCGGATCGGTGTTTTTCGGCTGTTGATATTGGCTTTTAACTGCGCGAGAACTTCTGCTGAAAGCTGAATAATAATTTGAGCCGGCATAGTTTTTTCACTCAATCTGTTGGACTGAATGAGATATTATCATTTCACCGACCTGTTTAATACACTACACTAGTATATTGGCTCACTTACCCCAACCACGAAGTGTGTATCAGCCTAAATGAGGCGCTTATTTATGCCTACGGTCTTCCCGGCTCCACCTCATTAAAACTCGGCACACTGATACTTGAAGCTTTAATGCATAACCAGTTTGAGGTGATTGAACGCCACTTAAAAAGCCTCTACGCCAGCATCCCCTTTGATTGGTACCGCAAAAACCCCATCTCCAATTACGAAGGCCATTACGCCAGTATTTTTTACAGCCATTTTGTGGGCTTGGGGTTAAGTGTGACGGTTGAAGATTCCTGCTCCACAGGAAGGGTGGATATGGTGGTGGATTTTAATCATTGTATTTATGTGTTTGAATTTAAAGTGGTAGCAGACACACCCACCGGCGCGGCGTTGGCGCAAATAAAAACCAAAAATTATGCTCAGAAGTATGTCAAAGATAATAAATTTGTTTATTTAATTGGTGTTGAGTTTTCCAAAGTACAAAAACAAATTGTGGCGTTTGAAGTGGAGCAGTGTTCGTAGGGCGCACCTTGGTGCGCCACACCGAATAGTCCGATACACCGAAACGGCGCACCAAGGTGCGCCCTACATTAGTCTGGGTTACGCATTAGAGTTTCCCCCCAGGCACCCAGTTGTATTTAATGTTAAATCCCCAACAACCGGTTTTAATGGCGCAAAAAATTTCCCCATTTCACAGGGATAAAATAAAAATTCTGCATGACGCGCCGTCCCCATACTCAGCAACACAACATTATTGCCCTGGCCGCGCAAAAGTTTGGCTAATTTATTCGATGCTTGCGGTGGGGTTAACGGGTCGTTGGTGGATTTAAGGGCACCTTGCGGAAATTCACTTTTCGCGCGCTCGCTGCGTTATTTTCGTGCTCAGTCGGTCATTTATACCGCATAAACTCCCTCCCTCGGCTTGGGCATCCTGCGTCGCTCTACCTCGATTTCATTCCCGATGAAATTCTACCTCCCCCATCCGTGGAGTCGTCCAAATGCCTTGCGATCATCGCGAAAATTGAAT
>JBEGTZ010000035.1:0-8959 GCA_041179125.1 Pseudomonadota bacterium
GTCACCACCGCTTCACCCATTTCCCGCGTGCCCACTTTGCGCGTACCTTCAGGATTGGCCGAAGAATAAATATCCCCAGTGCGTAAACCTTGGTCAAGCACCTTACCCACCGCCGCTTCAATAGCATCCGCCGCATCGGTTCGGCCTAATGAGTAACGCAACATCATCGAAGCGCTCAAAATAGTTGCCAGCGGGTTAGCAATGCCCTGCCCTGCTATATCCGGCGCGGAGCCGTGTACTGGCTCATAAAGTCCTGCGGCTTTTTCGTTTAATGAGGCGGAAGGCAACATACCGATGGAGCCTGTGAGCATGGCGGCGGTGTCCGATAAAATATCGCCGAACATATTGCCCGTTACAATGACATCGAATTGTTTTGGCGCGCGCACTAATTGCATCGCCGCGTTATCCACGTACATGTGGCTGAGTTCTACATCTGGATATTCCGGGCTTAAACGGTCCATCACCTCGCGCCATAACACGGTGGCTTCCAACACATTGGCTTTATCCACCGAGCAGACTTTTTTATGGCGTTTACGCGCCATTTCAAACGCGGTGCGGCCAATGCGTTCAATTTCGCTTTCGCTATAAACTGCGGTATTAAAACCTTGGCGCTCGCCCGATTCTAAAACACGAATTCCTCGCGGTTGGCCGAAATAAATACCGCCGGTTAATTCGCGCACAATTAAAATATCCAAGCCCGCGACAATTTCCGGTTTTAAGCTGGAAGCGCTGGCTAATTGTGGATACAAAATAGCGGGGCGCAAATTCGCGTATAGGCCTAAATCGTAGCGAATTTTTAACAGGCCTTTTTCCGGGCGAATCGCCGCGTCTAATTTATCCCACTTCGGCCCGCCCACTGAGCCCATTAAAATTGCGTCGGCGGTGCGGCATTTTTCGATGGTGCTGTCGGCCAGTGGCACACCATAGGCATCTATAGCGCTGCCGCCTATGTAGTCTTCTTCGTAACTTAATTGTAAGTCGAATAGTTCATCGGCTTTTTTTAATACTTTTAAGGCTTCGGTGATGATTTCGGGGCCTATGCCGTCGCCGGGGAGGATTATGATTTTTTTGCTCAAGGGGGATTCCTCTTTTTTTGCCGTTGTTTTTACAGCGATGCTTGTTATTTATTATTCAAGGATTAGATTCAATATTCGACTTTATCAACCCAACGCAACCCTTTAAAGCGCAGACTGAACATACGATACATTTGAATATTAACCATTCAAATTATATTTATTTTTTATCACCTTACTTAACAGATTTATACAGAGTGAAATCAGTCACACCGAACAAAGGAAGGGAATAAGATATGGGTTTTTTATTGACAAAATCCCCCATCCGATCAGAACCATTGGCAAATCTATTTAAGATTGTATCAACAGCTTCCTGACTACGATCAACACCGATCCACTTTCTTTTCAACTCTGACGCTGCAACCAATGCAGTTCCCGAGCCAGCATAACAATCCAATACAAGATCACCGGGATTAGATGACGCCTCAATGATACGAGCAAGAAGGGCTACATTTTTTTCTGTTGGATACCCTGTGATACGAATATTCTGATTATGCGCATCACGAAAATCCATCCAAATATCTTGCACTGGAATCCCCGCACTATTTTCTAAATAAATTTTTCTACGAGGGTTTCCAGTTGGCGACCAATATATTTCTCCGCGAGCATCCATATCATCTAAAGTTGATGGCGTATACTGCCAATGCTTTCCAGGTGGCGGCAATTTTCCTCTCCACTCCTTACCCGTCTCGCCATTTCTAACACCTGGCGCATGTACAGGAACCTTTTTAAATCTACGACCATCCGGGGCAACACATGGGTATTCTTTAATTGATTTTATTTCATCCCACGATTCAACAGGACGATTCCAGACATAGGAATCACTTTTAGTATAAAAAAGAAGATAATCGGCCACATTACCATAAGTTTTTCTAGTGTAATTTTTCGGATTACATTTTTTTCTTGTAATACAATTCCGAAAATTATTTTCTCCGAAAATCTCATCAAGAATTATTCGAAAATGGAAGATCATTCGCTCATCAAGGTGAAGATATAGCGATCCATCATCCGCCAATAATTGGTGAATTAAAATTAATCTCTCCCGTAATGACTCTACAAATTCAGGCCCGACGACATGATCATCGTATGCATGCTGCTGCTTTCTTGACTCAAAAGTTGCTGCCGTGGCAAATGGAGGATCTATATACACCAGCTTTATTTTTCCAACGATAGTATTATCTTGGGCCAATGCGGCAAGAACACCTAAGTTATCTGCGTGATAAAGTCGGTTTTCACCACCGGAATAGGTTGGGTCAGACTTATAACTCCCTGCAGGAGTTAAAAGAATATTTTCCTTTGTTTTTTTTCCCGCATACCCCAAATGAAAACCTTTCGCGGCAATAGATTGCACACGACCAACATCTACGCGATTTTTATTGCTCGGAATTGGAACTGCCATATCAAGACCTTAACCATTTCGCAGTTATGCGCTCAGGCACCATCCGCAATGTAACAACTTTTACACGCTCCGGTCGTTGCTCTTCGATATATGAATAATCATTCCACATTGAACCCAGCAAAAGGCCTGGCCCATCGTTTACAAAAATGACCTTTATGTGTGGCATTCCGTTATTGTCAGCAAACCCGAGAATTTCCTGGGCGACTTCGCGATATTGACCCGTTCGATCATCCTCTTGCGCTCCGCCTCGATCAGAGTCATAACGTGCCAAACCGATAGCAAGAACTTTTTTTTCGTCATAGATTACAAAATCGACCGGACGGTCTGGTTTGGGATAATTTTTAAAAACATTCCCTAGCAAAATATCTTTCCCCGCTCGCTCAGGGCCAGACACGGTCAGTCCAATATGCAAACCACGTAAAAGATCGAATAATCGCTCAGTTAAGTCATAGCCTTTTTTACCACGATCTTTGTATTCCCAAAGTACAGCACAAAGTGCTTCATCAGGCATTGGACGGGCATTAAATTTCTTTTGAACCTCAACAATGCCTCTAAACGCCTCTCCAAATTGAGCACATATTTTTTCCACGTCAGTTTTACGCTTTAACATCTCCACAGGTGTTTGAGGGCTGACATATTTTTTAAAAACTCGGCACAACTGCGTCCGCATCCATTGATTTCTCACCTCCATTATTGATGCAAATAAGTTTATAGATGAATGAGCTCCCTTCAACAACATGCCAAACTCAACCAGAACCGGCTCATAAAGACGGCAAGCATCAGGTAAAATATCTGGATAATATTCACCAGAAGCAAGAGTAATCCATGCTTCAGCCTCAGATTTATATTCCGAAAAAATTCGTTCTTTTTTCATTGATTAGTTACGCCATTTTTATTTAAGAGGCTCCCACTATAATTTAGCGGGTAAGTTCGATTGACACCTCAAGTACCACGGTTAATCACGCTTCAAAATTCTGCGAGCCCCCATTTCATCCCTCTCCCCCATTTTTATGCGTTAAACAACCAAGCCGCCTCAACCTTCCGACGCATTTCATAAGCCTTAATCAACTCAGAATCCTGCAAAGTCAACCCAATATCATCAAACCCATTTAACAAACAATGTTTCCGAAACGCATCCACATCAAAACCAAACGTTTCTCCACTGGGCGTAATAACGCACTGCCTATTTAAATCAACAGTCAAGCTATACCCTTCAGCCGCATAAAGCTCCGCAAATAATTGCGAAACCACAGCCTCAGGCAATACCAACGGCAACATGCCATTTTTAAAACAATTGTTATAAAAAATATCCGCAAAACTCGGTGCAATTACACAGCGAAAGCCGTATTCCTCTAAAGCCCAAGGGGCGTGTTCGCGGCTGGAGCCGCAGCCGAAGTTTTCGCGGGCGAGTAAAATACTGGCACCGGCATAACGCTGGAAATTCAGCGGGAAATCGGGGTTTATTGGGCGGCCAGAATTATCCCGCCCTGGTTCGCCTTTATCCAAATAACGCAATTCATCAAACGCATTAGGGCCGAAGCCGGAACGTTTGATGGATTTTAAAAATTGTTTGGGAATTATTAAATCCGTGTCCACATTAGCGCGGTCCATCGGGCCAACTATGCCGGTTAATTGAGTAAATGCTTTCATAATTAAAACTCCCGAACGTCGACAAAGTGGCCTGCAATCGCGGCGGCGGCGGCCATGGCGGGGCTGACTAAATGGGTGCGGCCGCCGTAGCCTTGGCGGCCTTCAAAATTACGGTTGGAGGTGGAGGCGCAGTGTTCGCCGGGTTCTAAGCGGTCGGCGTTCATGGCCAAACACATGGAGCAGCCCGGCTCGCGCCATTCGATGCCTGCGGCGATAAATATTTGGTGCAGGCCTTCGGCTTCGGCTTGTTGTTTTACCAAGCCCGAGCCGGGCACCACTATGGCTTCTTTGACTGAACCGGCTTTAGTTTTGCCTTTAACCACGGCGGCGGCGGCGCGAATATCTTCGATGCGTGAGTTGGTGCAGGAGCCAATAAATACGCGGTCCACTTTAATATCGGTGATGGCTTGGCCTGCGTTTAAACCCATGTATTCCAGGGCGCGCTCAATTCCGGCTTTTTTCACAGGGTCGGCTTCCAAGGCAGGGTCCGGCACGCGGCCACCGATGGGTAAGACCATTTCTGGGCTGTTACCCCAGCTCACTTGGGGTTCGATGGCGCTGCCGTTTAATACCACGGTGCGGTCGAATACAGCATCGGCATCGGAATACAATTGCCGCCAGCTCGCCACCGCCTGCTCCCATTGCTCAGGCTTGGGTGCAAACGGGCGGCCTTTTACGTAATTAATGGTGATGTCATCCACCGCCACCATGCCCGCGCGGGCGCCCGCTTCGATGGCCATGTTACATACGGTTAAGCGCCCTTCCATGCTCATGGCGCGGAATACGTCGCCGCCGAATTCAATGGCGTAACCGGTGCCGCCTGCGGTGCCGATTTCACCGATGATCGCCAACACCACATCTTTAGGTGTAACGCCTGGGGCCAACTGGCCGTCCACGCGCACCAGCATGTTGGCCATTTTTTTCGCCACCAAACACTGGGTGGCCATAACGTGTTCCACTTCGCTGGTGCCAATGCCGATGGAGAGCGCGCCCAAAGCGCCGTTGGTGGAGGTGTGGGAGTCGCCGCACACAATCGTCATACCCGGCAAACACGCGCCGGATTCCGGGCCCACCACATGCACTATGCCCTGGCGTTCGTCGTTAATTTTGAATTCTAAAATCCCCAATTCATCGCAGTTTTCATCCAGGGTTTGCACTTGGATGCGCGAGATCGGGTCTTCAATCCCGGCCACACCGGAGGCGCGCTCTTTGCTGGTGGTGGGCACGTTGTGGTCTGGCGTGGCCAAAATGCTGTCCAAACGCCAGGGTTTGCGCCCGGCCAAACGCAGGCCTTCAAAGGCTTGCGGCGAGGTGACTTCATGCACGATGTGGCGGTCGATATAGATGAGGGCCGAGCCATCATCCCGTTGTGACACCACATGGGCATCCCAGAGTTTGTCGTAAAGTGTTTTGCCAGTCATTTAATTCCCCTTGGGTTATTGACCCTGTTCCCTTATTGTCGCAACCTATCTTTAATAACTCCAATTCATTCTTTTTATGTTTTGAATTCCCAACAGGAATACAAGCCAGTGGACACCCAAAACCTCAAAGCTTTTTTAGCCGTAGCCGCCCAGGGCAGTTTTTCCCTCGCCGCCGGGGTGCTGCACCTCACGCAACCCGCCGTGAGTAAACGCGTGGCGGCACTGGAAGATGAAGTGGGCCACGCCCTCTTCCACCGCGTGAACCGCCGGGTGGAACTCACCCAAGCCGGGCTTTTATTGCAAGAGCGCGCCTTGGTGATTCTGCAAACCCTGGAAGACGCCCGCCAGGCGCTGGCGGATTTAGACGGCGCAGTAAGCGGCGAGTTAAAAGTCGCCACCAGCCACCACGTAGGCCTGCACAAATTGCCGCCGGTGCTGCATGAATTTGTGCATCGCTACCCACGGGTGAATTTAAAATTTGAGTTTTTGGATTCTGAAATCGCCTACCAGCGCGTGGCTAAGGGCGATTGTGAACTGGCTGTAGTCACCCTCGGGCCAGAACCACACCCGCTGCTCACCGAACAAACCCTCTGGCCAGACCCTTTAGTTTTTGTGGCGAGCAAGGCTTTATTTGGCGACGAAAAAGGAAACATCAGCATGGAACAGCTAAGCCGCCTGCCAGCAATTTTGCCAGACACCAACACCTACACAGGCCGCCTGGTAAAAGCCTGCTTCGACGAACACGGCCTGCCGCTCAACATCACTATGGCCACCAATTATTTAGAGACCATCAAAATGCTGGTGAGCGTGGGCCTAGGCTGGAGCCTGCTGCCGCAAACGCTGCTGGACGACCAGCTTGTGGTGCTCGACCTGCCCCTGGTGATCAGCCGGGATTTAGGCGTCATCACCCATCCCAAACGGGCGCTTACCAATGCGGCTAAGGCGTTTTTGGAATTGTTAGGCACCGCAACACAGGGGTAGGCACTACAAAAATCCTCGTTTGTAGTTCAAGACGTAGGGTTTAAATGAGGTTTCTGGGTTAAACTCGCGCCCCCGCAGCGCTCAGGCGGCACACTTCATATTAACTTTGTTCCACTAAGGAAACTCCATGAAATTCACACCGTTAATTACCGGCCTAAACACCCTACTCCTTACCTCAGCCGTATTGGCAGAAACCCCCAGCCCCATAAAAACCGTCCCCAATACCGCAGGCTGGGAATTTGGTCTCAGCTACGGGCAGACACACATAGACACCCAAGCCGCCTTCAATGCCGATATTGGCGACTCCGCTGATGTGTTCACACTCAATGTTCAATATTATTTTGCCAACTCCCCCTGGTTGCTCAACGCTGGCGGCGGCAGCCTAAGCTACGACGACAAGCAGGGTTATAGCCAAACCGTGCGCAACAAAGACACCGGTGAGGTTTTAACCAAAGACTCCTCCGCCGACGGCACGATTTTATTCATAGAAGGCGGGGCCAATTACCCCATCAACTCAGCACTTTTTGTGCAAGGGCTAGTGGGTTTGGATACCGTTTTCGGCTCCTCACGCAGCATTGATTACTGCGACGACTGCACCAAAAAAAGCTTCGACATCAACGGCGGCGCCTATGGCCTGGTTAAATTCGGTGGCACCATCGCCGATACCGTAGAAGTCTCTCTGCAATACCAGTACTACCTCTCCGGGGATTTAACCTCGTCTGCTAGCCTAAATATCGGCTCACACTTTTTTTAAAACTCACGCGGCAAGGACGCCGAACAAGCTTAACGCCATCACAAAGGCGATCATAAAAATGAATAGCAACCAATAAATTCCCCACCGCACACCACAGCCAGAACCTAAATTCCATTACACTCCACGCCTACATTCACCACGTTGGAAGAACACCCATGCCCGCCAAGCGCACGCTCTTATTACCACTCTTACTTGCTCCCGCGTTCACCCTCACCTCCAGCGCCTATGCCGACGTGCTAGGTTTGCGTGCAGGCGTGGAATATTGGCAGGCGGATTTAACCGGTGAAGCGCAGAAAAAAACCTCCAGAGATAAAAAACTAGGCAAACCCGTTAACTTTGATGAATGGAAGTTTTACGGCGAAACGTATAACTCCATCTGGGTTAACTTTGAACACCCAGTGCCCTTCGTGCCTAATATCCGCATGACGTACACCAACATCGAAAACAGCCGCACACGCACGCGAAAAATCACAGCGGGTTCCACTACCTACTATGTAAAAGAAAGCGTATCGCTAATATTCGACAGCATCGACACCACACTCTATTACGAAATACTCGATAACTGGTTAAACCTGGATGTAGGCCTAACTGCACGCTCATTAAATGGCGATTTTGATTCCATTCAAACCCTCGGCGATGGAGGCTTAACCGCCCCCACACAAGATCAAGTTCCCCTCAAAGAAATAGTCCCCATGCTGTACATTGATGCGCGGCTGGATATTCCGTTCTTAAATGGCCTTTATGTGCAGTCAGTTTTTAATGGTGCAACTTTACAAGGCAACACGCTGTACGACATCAATGGACGGGTGGGTTATGACCTTGACCTTGCGGTGTTGGATATTGGTGTTTACGTAGGCTACCGCAGCATGGTACTTAAAAGCGCCGACCTAGGTAGTTTATATGCAGACGCTCAAATGGAGGGGGTAATGACAGGACTGGAAATCCATTTTTAACAAATTGGGTTAACTCTAACCGCAGGGTTAACCCAATAGACTCGGTCTACTCCCTATATTTTTCCATCATCAAAATAACACATTCTCTAACACACATTTATCTTTACCCAAGCCTAAAACTGCTATAGCATCGCGCCGCTCATGCCACCAGCCTGACCAAACAATCATTAACTTAATTGGCATCCCGCAAGCGTCATAAATTTTATATATGGAGTATAAAAATGGGCATTCAAACCTCACTTAAAATCATATCTTTGTTTTTTTTATTCGCTTTAACTGGTTGCGAGGGGAGCTACAACACAGAAGATATCCCTCCCCTCAGCGCCAACATATCCGCCCCTACAAATAACATAACAGGCCTCCCACTCAAAGTAACCTGGACAGTAAATAATATTACTTCGTGTACCGTTCGATCCGACTCTCAAGAAGCTGCCGTAAACCAGACCATACACGAAAGTGGCAGCATAGAATTTCCTTCTGTGAGATCGCCGGGTGTAATCACTTTCCGCTTAGAGTGCGAACAAATTTATTTTGAAATCAGAAATACTTTCTTAAAAACCATCAAGGTCAACGTTCACACCGATATTGCAACGAGCGCCAGAATACCCAAAAAAGGCGGCAGTGTTGTTTTAAACAACTTTGCAGAGGTTCAATTTCCAGCAGACTCTATAGACAATAGAGATGTTGTGGTTTCAAAAATAGAATCCAAAGACAATGATTTGCTATTT
>JBEGTZ010000036.1:0-12363 GCA_041179125.1 Pseudomonadota bacterium
CGGTTTAATCGTCGATTTGATATGGCCTCTATGGTGCCTAGATTACTCTTCGCGATGGCGAGCACTTTGCCCCAACCGCTACGTATATTGAGGCCTTCTGAGGAATGTCACTAATCAGGAAACCTTATACGGGGTGAATACCGGCTGCCCAGAGGCGGGGTGTACTGGGTTTGAGCTGACACAGGATTTGGAGTTTGATACCCATACCGATGGCAAGATGGACGGTCAGGATGAATATTGGAATGAGGGCAAGGGTTGGTTGCCGTTGGGACATTTTACCGGCACGTTCGACGGCAATGGCCATCACATTCGCAATTTGTTTATCAACCAAACCAATTTCAGCGTCGGTTTATTCACCAGCCTAGGCAATGCAACAATTCGCCGTTTGATCATCGACGGGCCGCTGATGAGTGTGGCCACCACCGGGAACCGCGAAGCAGCCGGGGCTATTGCAGGCAACGCCAGCAACAGCAACTTTAGTGAGATTGTGATCCAGGGCCGCATTCAGGCCGAACTCTACCTGGGCGGACTGGCGGGCCGCGCGGGCCTCAACCGTGTGAACGCGGTGGTGATTGCAGCTCAGTTCTCCACCGATACTTTTTATTATTTTGGCCTTGATAACGATAAATTCACCAACGTCTTACTCACCGGGCAACTGATTGGCAACGATGGGATTGATTACTTGAAATCCAGGCTGGCAGGCCAGCAGTCGATTGTTTATGTGTACGGCCAGAGCTACAGCGCAGGCGTTTTATCATCGGTCGAATCTTTAACCTCGCTCGTTAACGGGGGCATAAACACACCGCGCACCCCCGAACAACTGCGCTGCGGCGGCAATATTCAGTGTAACGGCGGTACGGATTTCAGCAGTTGGCAAACACAACTCGGCAGCGACGGCAAACCCTATTGGGATTTGGGCAACGGCCAACAGGCGCCAGGCCTGCGGTTGTTTGGCCGGGTGTATCGCGATAGCGACGGCGACGGAGTGTTTGATGATGACGATGGCTTCCCTAGGTTTTCCTTTGCCAGCCTCGATACAGATAAAGACGGCGCACCGGACCACCTGGATGACCGTTGCGATGCCGCTTGTTTTCAAAAATCCGGCTTGGTGTTGGATCAATTCCCCAATAACGCCGCCGCCTTTCTGGATGCCGACCAAGATGGCAAGCCCGATGCCTGGACGCCCAATTGTGATGCGCGCTGCCAGGCCGCATCAGGCCTAGCGCTGGATGCGCATCCAAACGACAGCGACAACGACGGCATTTCCAATGAACGCGATACGGATGACTTCAACAGCGGGCAAGCGGATGCGGACAGCAACTCCAACGGTTTAATCGAGATACACGCCATTGATGAACTCAGCGCGATGCGATTTTCCCCAGAGGGCGATGGCTTTAGATGGCTAGAAGGCAATGTGGCTAACAGCTCCGGCTGCCCGAATATTTATTACCAAGGCCGCCTGCAAGCGCGCTGCCACGGCTTTGAGCTGGCCAACAACCTGGATTTTGACACCAACCAAGACGGCAGGCTCGACCAGTACGATGCCCACTGGAGCCCAGGCTGGAAGCCGATTCCTTTATTTAAAGCTGAATTTAACGGCAACGGCTTTCAAATCCGCAATTTTTATGTGCATGAAACCAACACACTCGGCCTGTTTGATACGCTGGAAAACGCCCTCGTGCAAAACCTAGTGATAGCCGGCCCGCACACCCGTGCGCAGTCCGGCACCGGCGGTTTAATTACCTTTCAGGCGAGTGACAGCCGGTTTTATCGGTTGGTATTGAGCGGCGGTTTGGGCAGCCTAACCGGCGGCAGCGTGGCTGGTGAGGCCCGCAGATGTGAATTTAACCAAATACTCAGCGCCACCGAACTCCTGGGGGATTCCTTCAACGGCCTGTTTGGCAATGGTTACGACAACAAAGTCATCAGCAGTGTCGTCACCGGTGTGCAGCACCCAAACGGAAGAAATGAAAACTACGGCGTCACCACCGGCAGCACCTCCATCGAGCGCAGTTTAATTGCGCGCCTTAACAGCGTGTCCTCAAGATTTCGCATCAACCCTGATGATGTGCAGACGAATTTAGGCAATGAGGCCAGTTATTTTCTGGACTCCCACGAAGTACACGCCAACGGCAAAAACCGCTTCAGCTTGGACGTGTTCAAATGCGCCACCCGCGCAGACTCCACCGAATGCACCGAGCAGCCCATTTACCAAGGCTGGGGCAAAGACCTCAACGACCGGGGCACGCATTTATGGAATTTTGGCACCGCGCAGCAAATGCCCGGTTTTAACCTGTTCGGCCAGGTGTTTAGGGATGGCGACGGCGACGGCGTGTTAGACCAAGACGATCAATACCCTGCCCTGTTTGCCGCCAGCCGCGACGCCGATGGCGATGCCGCGCCGGACATCTGGACACTCGGTTGCGATGCCCAATGCCGCACTGAGTCCAAACTCGTATTGGATCAATTCCCCAACAACCCAGCCATTGGCGATGCCGATGTAGACGGCCTACCCGATAGCTGGGCAGCCACTTGCGACGCCAGCTGCCGCAGCCATTCCGGCTACCGCGAGGATAAATACCCCAATGACTCCGACAACGACGGCAAGCCCAACAGCACCGACACCGACGATAACAGCGATGGCCGTGTGGATGTGGATGCGGATTCCAACGGCTTGGTGGATATTTACACCCTGGAGCAATTGGACGCGGTGCGTAACAACCCCACCGGCAGCGGGCGCACGCTACTGGGCGCGCTCAACGATAATTCTGGCTGCCCCGCACAGGTAAGCGATGGCCTGCTAGCCCGCAACTGCTGGGGGTATGAACTCAAAGCCGACCTGGATTTTGACACCAACCGCGACGGCAAAATGGATGCAAAAGATACCTACTGGTACCAAGGTAGTGGCTGGGATCCGCTGCCACTGGCCACACGGTTTGAAGGCAACGGCCATGTTATCCGCAACTTGTGGATCAACCGGAGCTTTGAAGCGGGTTTATTTGGTGTGGTCACTAATAGCCGCATCGAACACTTAGAACTGAGCGGCCCCCTCACCCGCGTGGTCGGCGATCGCGCGGGCTTACTGGTTGGCCGGGCCGAGCAATCACAGATTAACGACGTGACCGTGGAAGGCCGGGTAGAAGGCAGCCCAATCACCAATGGCTTGTACGGCATCATCGGCGGCTTGGTCGGCACCGCAACAAACACCCGCATCAACGGCGCTTTTGTACAGGTGCAGGTGCGCGGCAATACAGCCGCAGGTGTGGTGGGTGACGGCACAGAGGTGACTTTAAGCAACTGCCTGGCAGCAGGCTTTGCCCTGGGTGAATCAAGCGCCGTCGGTTTGATCGGTGGCAGCACAAGTGCCCCAACCAACTCAGTGAGCAACTGCCTCAGCCTCGCCAGCTTACAGCTGGTGCGCGATGGCAAACCCAGCGCGCTGGGGGATACCGTCCAAGCCGTGAATACCTACAGCAGCAACTTAATTACACTGCCCAACAGCGAAACACCCACCGGCTTAAGCCTCGCACAATTGATATGCCCAACCGCCGCCAATAACACCCAGTGTGCAGGCCAAACCCTCTACCAAGACTGGGACAAAGCGCTCAACACCAGCGGCAAAGCCTACTGGTTATTCGGCGACGGCAAACAACTGCCCGGTTTAGTGTTGTTCGGCAAAACCTTCCGCGACGCCGATGGCGACGGCACCCTGGACACCCTGGATGCTTTTCCCCTCGATGCCGCCGCCGCGCAGGACAGCGACAAAGACGGCGCCCCCGATGCCTGGAACCCAGGCTGCAACGACCCATGCCGCGCCAGCTCCAGCCTGCTGTTGGATCAGTTCCCACTCAATGCAGCAGCAGCCCTAGACGACGACCGCGACGGCCTGCCGGATTCGTGGAACGCCGGGTGCGATAGCGCCTGCAAAGCCAACGCAAAACTCACCCTGGATACCCACCTAGGTGACTTGGACAACGACGGTATCGCCGACAGCAAAGACGACGACGAAAACGGCGATGGCCAGCCGGATGCAGACCTAGACGGCAATGGCCTGGTGGAAATCTCAAGCCTTGCGCAACTCAACGCTATACGTTTTGACTTGGCGGGCAAGGGCCGCACCCTTAACGAGGGCAAAACCGACAGCAGCGGCTGCCCCAAATTTGTGGTGCAAGGCCTGCGCGTGCAGCAATGCCACGGCTATGAACTCAAGCAGAATCTGGATTTTGATACCAACCAAGACGGCAAAATTGACGCCCAGGACAGCTACTGGAACGAAGGCAAAGGCTGGAGCGCCCCGGCGGGCAGCGGTGCAGTCTTTACCGGCACTTTTAACGGCAACGGCTTTGCCATCCACAACCTGTGGTCCAAACAGGGCGGTGCCTTATTGGGTAATTTATACCGCGCACAGGTGACGCACCTGGTGCTTGATGGCCCCCTCATGATCCTATCCACTGACGTTCGCGAGCCTGACGAACTAGGTGCCGTGGCCAACAGCGCCGAAGCTTCGACACTGAGTGAGCTAGTGGTAACCGGCACCGTTGAAGGCGAAAGTTACTACACCGGCAGCATTATCGGTCGTGGCAAAAACACCCAGATGAACGCCGTAGTAGGCACGAGTAAAGTGAAAGGAACCTTCATGGTGGGCGGCCTGGCAGGTTACATGGACGAAACCTCCGGTATCCGCAATGCACTCAGCAGTGGCACGCTCAAAGCGCTATCCCCCATAACCACCTACCGCGAAACCGGCGGCCTATCAACCGGTGAAGGCTACCTGCTCACCAGCCTAAGCAGCCGCCGCCTGGACGCTATTAACCCCGGCTCTACCAGCGGCACTTCCCCCTCCACCCAAACCCTCGGCGCCACCTACTTTGTCTCCAACTGGGTAGCCAACTCCGAGCAAGAACCCGGTGCCGCAAGCCTCGCCCAACTGCAATGCCCCACCAGCAGCGACAATACCCAATGCGCGGGTAAATCCTTATACGAAGGTTGGAGCAAAGAGCGGGACAGCACAGGCCAGCCCTACTGGGATTTCGGCAGCAACACTCAGCTGCCCGGCCTACGTCTGTTCGGCAACATCTACCGGGATGGTGACGGCGACGGCGTACTGGAAATCACCCGCGCCCCCGAACCAAACCAAGCCCCAAGCCTGGAACTCACCCTCACCCAAGCCGGTAAAACCGTAGTGGCCGCAGTGGCAGGCGAAGGGGACATTCAAATAACCGCCCAAGCCAAAGACCCCAACAGCGGTGACACACTCAGTTACAGCTGGTATCTGGACGGCAAAAAACTCACCACCGAAACCACCCCGCGCCTAAGCCTCAACAGCCAAACCCTAACCACCGGCACCCACCAAGTTAAAGCCCTAGTCACCGACTCCGGCACCCCAAGCCAAAGCGCCAACCAAACCATAAGCTTCGAGTTAAAACCCGCAGCAGTGGTAGGTGGCGCTTTAGATTGGCGTTACCTGCTAGCACTAATGCTATGCAGCCTAAGCCTAAAACCCCAACGCAACCGCCAGGGGTAAAATAATTTTTAAAAAAATGGAGGGGGTAAGCGGGAAGTGTGTCTTACACAACAAGGAGGTTATTTGGTGGCAGCGGTAACGGGGCTAGCGGCCAGCAAACATAAAGGAAGGATAAGGAACTCACCAAAGGAGCGGGTTATGTCTTAGGGATTTCCAGGAACGCAAGGAAATAAAAGGCACACAAAAGGATTCAACCTAGAAACCTCAGTTGAGCGCCAAAAAGCTGTGTAAGTAATTGGTGCGAATAGTGAAAGTTAAAAATGAAGGGCAACCTTGTTGGTTGTTCAAAATTTTTAACTTTTGCTAGGCGAAGCCTGAGAACTTGCGCAGACGCGGGTGTTCAACTGAGGTTTCTAGGTTCAAGGACTGCCATGAATGGGTGCTCCCTCAAGGGGCTTAAAGGAAACACCTCCACACTCAAAACCTGTGTACCCATTCACTCAAGCGTAGGCGGGTTAGCCTGCGCACTAGCGGTGTAAGCACAAACTCAACAAAAACCGCGCAAGCAACATCCGTGTTTTTACAAAAATAATCGCAAGCGACAACACCTAGGCGCGGGTTATTAACCCGCCAGGTACTGAATAGTTACATAAAAACTAAAAACCAAGTGCTAATCGTTGGTTTATCTCTAACAACTCCGCTCGCGTAGCTGCTGCGGCATCACGTTCACCAAGCGCCAACTGCACGTACTCTAATTTTTCTTGCACCTGTTTTTGATCGCTTAGCGTTTGACGGGTATCCCCTAAATGGACACGCAGTTGGCGGTTCAGCCCGAGGCTTTCAGAAAATGCGCTGAGTGCTGCGTTTAAGTTACCGCTCAAGTGTTCGACTTCGCCAAGGTTAACCAGAGCAACAGATAACTCCCTAGTTGTTTGGGGGTTATCTCCTTGGCTAGCCCGCAGCTGACGGCTTAAGTCGAGGCATTCGGCAAACGCGCTGCGTGCGGCGGCCAAGTTGCCGCTGGCTTGCTCAACCTTGCCAAGATCAGCGAGTGCAATAGATAAGTCCCTTATTGTTTGTGGGTTATCCCCAAGGCTTGCGTGCAATTGGCGGCTCAGGCCGAGGCTTTCGGTAAAAGCGCTGCGTGCGGCGGCCAGGTTGCCGTTGTAGAGTTGAATTTGGCCGCTTTTTTCAAGAGAAATGGACAAATCCCTTAACACTTGCGGGGTATCCCCCACCAGGCTAGCTCGTAATTGGCGATGCAAACCCAGGCTTTCAGTAAGCACGCTATACGCAGCCGCCAGGTTGCCACTGGCTTCTTCCAGCTCGCCAAGATTTTCAAGCACAAGCGTCAAATCTCTTAATACTTGTGGGCTATCCCCCTGATTGGCTCGTAATAAACGGAACAAATCGAGGCTTTCAATCAAAGCGCTGCGTGCGGCGGCCAAGTTACCGCTGGAGTATTCGACCCGGCCAAGATGACCTAGGGAAATGGCCAAATTTCTTAATACTTGATGGTTATCCTTCAGGCTAGCCCTTAACTGGCGGCCTATTTCCAGGCTTTCAGTAAACAAATTGCGTGCCGCCACTAGATTACCGCTGGCGTGTCGGAGCGTGCCAAGATTAATGAGTGACGCGGTTAAGTCGCTCAACACTTGTGGGGTATCCCCCAGGCTAACCCGCAACTGGCGGCTTAATTCGAGGCTTTCGGTAAAAGCGCTGCGTGCGGCAACCAGGTTGCCGCTGGCGTATTCAATTTGGCCAAGATTTTCGAGTGAAACGGTCAAATCCCTTAACCCCTGCGGGTTATCCCCCAGGTTGGCGCGTAACTGGCGACCTATCTCAAGGCTTTCGGCAAACGTGTGGCGTGCAGTGCTCAGATCACCACGGGCACTTTCGACTTCACCAAGACGATCAAGCGCAACGGATAAGTCCCTTAACACTTGAGGGGTATCCCCCAAGCTAACGCGTAATTGGCGAAATATTTCGCGGCTTTCGGCAAAGGCATCGTGCGCGGCGTTCAGGTTGCCGCTGGCGTTTTCGAGCTTGCCAAGCGTATCCAGAGCAATAGACAGATCACGCAAAATTTGTGGGTGTTCTCCTCGCTGCGATTTAGCGGCGCGAGCGTTTAGTAGTGCTTGTTGCGCTAAGTGCAGGGCTTCATCGAAATTATGTTGATCCAGTACAGTTGCCGAGGTGGTCATATCCGCTTCCAGGTCATCCCTAGGAGTGCTGGAGCTTGAACTCCGTTGTGAACCCGCACCTGAACCTGCTGCTGTTGTTGTTGTTGCAATTGAACCCTCGACAGCAGTACTGGAAAATGAAGGGGCAAAGGGATCCAAAGACGTTGAATTAGGCAAAATCGCCACATAGGAGCGCACACTCCAAAGATCCGGCGCCCAGGTGACTACCTCGGGAATCCAGGCATTGGGTAGTTGCACGAACACAGGCCGTTGGCAGTGTTGCTCCAGGGCGGAGCGGCGCTGGTTTAAAGCCACCAACAGTTGCTGGCGCAGCCGATGCCACTCGGGCGACGCAGGCTCGCTGGTTAATTCCAGCCACAAAGGCGCTGTAGACTGCTGGTACTGAGACTCCGGGTTCAGTACTGCATCCAACACCTGGCTTAGTGCGGTCGTTAGTTGTTCCGGTTTTAACCACTGCAATAAGCCGCTGCGCAAGCGGGTGGCGTCTTCAACCCGTTGGCGCAGTTCACGCGCCACTCTAGGGTCATTGCCAAACACCAAATAAAAGCCAAAACCCTGCTGCCAGTCCAGCAACAAACGCAATTCAGCCCATAGCGTTTCAAAGGGTAAGGCTGCATTGGCGTCACTAGGCATGGCTTAAGCGCCTGGGGGTGCAGGGCTGGCTTGGGCCGCTAGCGCGTGGTTACTCACCAGCGGCGGCACCTGGTACCAAACCTTGCCATTTTTATAATTGAGCACCAAGGAGTGGTCAAACAAGCGAATAATCGTCGATAAGTCCTCAATTTGATTCTCAATTGAGGACGAAGGGTTTTTGCTGTGTTCACGAAACGCGCGCAGCCAGCGTAAATCTTTGGCCGTTAGCCATTGCAGTGGCTCGGCGGCCTTGGCAATGGCTTGTTTAACGGCGCGATCCTGCTCATCCACCACCGGTAAGGCTGTGGAACCCAGCGCTAATTGCATACAGGTAGTGCGCACCAATTCAAACAACCGCCGCACATTGCCACCGGACATAAATGCCAGATGCTCCAGCACATTCTGTTCAATGGCTTGTTGCCAATCAGGGAAGCGTTTTTTCACTATCGCGACAATTTGGCTGATACCTTCGGGATTGGGTACGCAGTCTTCCAAGGCATTGGGCTTTTGCAGTACTTTAAAATTCGGCAGGGAAAAAGACGCGGTAAAGCCTATATCTACATTGGGCAAAATGGCGTGTAAATAAGGCGGCGCGCTATAAATAATGGAGAAATCGGCAAAGCGTAATTGCTCGGTGTTGGCAAAAAATAGTTCCTTCCAAGTGTTAAATAATTTGCCCTCCTCCCCACCGGGTGCCGATAAACGCTCCAAAGAATCCACCACCAGGACTAACTCTTGTTTACCCGTGTGTTTGCGAATGGCTGGGGCTAAATCCTTCGCGAATATCCGCGCGGCTTGAATAAATTGGCTGGAATCTTTAGTGAATTCACGCAACTGTTTTTTAAATTCTGGGTTTTCTTGCAGGCTAATATTGGCCTCTATGGCGCCAGCTTTAATTTTTGATTGCAGCTGCACATTGGAATTCATGGTATTTTTGACGCGCTCCCATATGGAGTCTTGCAGAATATCCTGATTAAATTCGCGTTTTAATGCATCAGCCAACCCGGCCAACACCGTCATCAGTAATTCCGCCAAGCTGATATCAGGATCGTTTAAATTTAAATAAGCGCTCACATCGCAATAAAAAGCGGCTGTGGTATCACTGGTGTTCAATTCATTAACCAAGCGATTTAATTCTGTGGTTTTGCCTGAACCACGCAGGCCGGAAAATAAAAAGCTATTGCCACCTTTAGCATCGCTCCATTCAATTAATTGCTTAATTTGCGCCACGGCATCTTCCTCGGGATTAGTGGCGCGGTTCACGTACTGATCACCCAAATAAACACCACCAGTGGCGTGTGGCGGTAGGGCATTAAAAAAATCTTTTAGCAAGTTGGAGTTAGTCTGCATAACCTAATTCTGTGTGGCGATGGCGAATACTTTGCAGTATAGCCCTTGCGCTACGGGGTTTACATAGAGGGTTACACGATACAATGCGCATGAGCGGAAGTTGGTATGGTTGGCATAATCCTAGAAACCTCAGTTGGGCGCCCAAAAGCTGTGTAAGGCATTAGTGCGGATGGTGAAAGTTAAAAATGAAGGACAACCTTATTGGTTGCTCGCATTTTTAACTTTTGCTAGGCGCGCCAAGAATTTGCACAGACACTGGTGATTCAACTGAGCTTTTTGGGCGTTATACCAACACCATCTTCACACGATTTTTAGTGCGGTCCACTTCCACCACGCGCACGTTCACTTCGTCATCTAACCGAAAACAACGCTCGCCCACGGTGAGTGTCATGCGTTTGGCGTCGAAGATTTTGGCTTGGCTTTTATCAAAGCTGACAAAGCCTTCTAAACCGCTGGCGCGCAATTTAACGCCAAAACCCTGCTGGGTAATAATGCGTACATAGGCTTGGTCTTCTAGGCCGGTGTGTTCGCTTAAATATTGGCAGGCTAAGTTGAGTTCTAGTTCGCGCACGGCTTGGCGGCCACGGTTGAGGGTTTCTTGTAATTGCTCTACCAGTTTTGCGTTAAGGTGCGGCGGGTTTTGCTTGTTGAGGATTTGTACTATGGCCCAGTGGTTATGCAAGTCTGCAAAGCGGCGGATAGGAGAGGTGATGGTGGCGTAATGGGGGAAGCCCAGCCCCATGTGGGCACTTGCGCTGAGGCTCAGCTCGCTGGCGCGCATCATGCGCTTAAGCGGCGGCAGTAATAACTGTGTTTTGTCGTCGTTTTGCAGTTGTTTGAGCAGGTGTAAGTAGTCCGCCAGTTGCGACCAATCTCCGGCGGGAATTTCTCCGAGCTCTTCTTTTAATAAGGCTTTTATTTCCCCCAAGCGCTCAGGTTTAAAGCCTGCGTGTACGGCGTGTAACCCGGTGTTGTGCTGGGCCAAAAATGCGCCTGCACAACTGTTGGCAAGCAACATGGCTTCTTCGATCATGCGGTGGGCACAGGTGCGCTCGCGCCGTTCTATGCGGTCAATTTTGCCCTGGGCATTGAGCATGAAGCTGTAATCTTGGTGGTCATCGGGGATCCAGTGTTCCGCTTGGCGCAGGGCCAGCCGTGCGCGGGCCAGGGCCGATAGGGTGTTCAGGCTGTTTTGGCATTCCGGTTCGATGGCCAGCGCTTCCTGCCCGCCAATAAATGCGGCCACTTGTGTGTAGGTGAGTTTGTGGCGCGATTGCACTGTACCCTGGCTAAAGTGATAGCTGCGCACCCGCGCTTCGGCGTCTAATTCGATACTGACAATTAAAGCGGGCCGCGCTTGTTGCTCCACCAGGGAGAACGAATAGGTGGCGAGGCGCTCCGGCAGCATGGTGAGGGTTTCGCCCGGCAAATAAACCGTCTGTGCGTTTTCCCGTGCGGCCCGTGCGATGGGGCTGCTGGGCGGGATAAAACTTGCTGGGTCGGCTATCGCCACTTGCAGCAAGTAGCCTTCGGCGTGAGTTTGGCAGAATACGGCGTCGTCCATATCCTGTGTAGTGGCGCCATCAATAGTGACGAACGGGATGGCGGTGAAGTCCTCACGGCCCGCCAGCGCGGCGGCTTCGTTGGCGCAGGCTTCCATTTGCGCCAGGGCGTCTTTGTGCCAGTAGCGGTAAAGGCCGTGTTTGGCAATGGTGAGCTTATGTTCGATGTAGGCGTCTGAGGGCTGGCCTAGGCGGGCGACCACTTTAGCCGCCGCTTTGCCGTCGCCGTAGGGGTGGCTGGTGAGCTCGCACAGCACGTAATCACCGGCCTGGCATTTGCCGCGAAACTGCGGGGGGACAAAAATCCAACGGGAGAAATGATCAATATGCGGCAGCACAAAGTGCAGGTGGTCTTTGGTTTTGTATTCGGCGACAAAGCGTTTAAGGCCGGGGGCTAGCAGGGCCTCAAGTTGGCCTTCCAGCTGGTCTTTATCATTTTTGGTGAGGAGTACTTTGACGCGGTCGCCGGGCAGTACGCGTTGCATCTTTTCATTATTAAGGAAAGCGTCGCGGCCATCGTCTAAACGCACAAAGCCGTAGTTGCCCTTAGAGCCTACCACCGTGCCCTCACCGTATTCTTTGCTGGCTATTATCGCGGTTTTTAATTGCGAGAGTTGAGCAAGGCTGGATTGGTCTAACATGGTGGATCTCGATTGATTTTTTGGGCGGGCATAATAACAGGAACCCCTAGGGCTACGGCAACTTTAAGCTAGAAACCTGAACCTAAAGACCCCTCGGCGAACTGCTCTGGTGGGCAGCATTTGGGGCAGCTTAATAGTTTTTATTTGGCTGTTTTGGTGTGGACATTCTATTGCGTGGCAGCCCTAGCGTGCTTCAAACACTTGCGTTACGGCCCCTTAAAATGGCTGTGACATGCAGTCACTTATACGCGCGGGGATATCTCGTTTCGCGCGAAGGAAACTCTAGGTTAAATATTTTCGTGTAAAGGGCACCTCCGGAAATCCACTTTTTGCGCGCTCGCGTCGTTATTTTCGTACTCAGTCGGTCATTTATACCGCATAAACTCCCTCCTCGGCTTGGGCATCCTGCGTCGCTCTCGATTTCATTCCTGATGAAATTCTACCTTCCCCGTCCGTGGGGTCGTACCGCCTAAATCCCTTTAGGCGTGCGTCGCTCTACCTCGATTTCA
>JBEGTZ010000037.1:0-44231 GCA_041179125.1 Pseudomonadota bacterium
ACCCACATGGCGGTGCTGGTGGATTTACCTGAAGGCGTATTTTTTTGCGATACCGGATTTGGCCGTTTTGGCCTGCGCGCCCCTTTGCATTTAAGCCAAGAGCTGACACCCGTGCAGCAAGATTGGGATCAATTCCGCCTGCGTAAAGAACAGCACGAATGGATTGTGGAGGCTTGGAGCAATAATGTTTGGGAGGCTCAATTTAGTTTTGACGAATACCCTGCCGAATGGGTGGATTTTATGCCAGCCAATTATTTTAATAGCCACAGCCCGGAAACTATTTTTGTGCAAAAAATGCTAATTATTCAGCATCAACCGGACGCCAGAATTATTCTGCTGGGGGACAATTTAAAAACCATACGCGCTGACGGCATTAAAGAGCAGACATTAACCGAGCCATTGGCTGAGCGGTTGGCTCGATTTGGTTTGACCTGGCCTGTTGTTTGAGGGTGTCGATTTGTTAGATGCCCTTAAGCATTGCGCCCATAGATAACCCGTGTTGTGCGTAAATTTTTTTGCGCCAGATAAATAATTAAACCGCAAGGTAATAAACTTGAAAAAACACTTTGCACAATGCTCATTGCACCTAATGGTTGCCCGGTCAACAGCGTTTTAATAATAATTTGGTGGCTAATAATAGGGGTCCAGTTAAACCAAGCGGCATAATAGTCTGGGGTGAATAAAGTATAACCCAGGGCCACAACCGGGATGGCGGCCATTAAACTAATGAGCATTTGTGCATCTTTAAAATTGCGCGCGTGTAATGAAATTATAGTTTGTACGCTGCATGCGAATGCACCCAAAATCCATAAAACAACCCAAATAATAAGCCAGTCTGCAAAGCTTATATACACGCGAATACCCAGTTCACTCAGTGGCAATAAAGCAAATGCCGCACTTAACAGCAATAATTGCCAGGTTATGGCAATAAGGGTTAAACCGCACGCGCCCAGCCACTTACCTAAAACAATAGCGCTTGACGGGCAGGAGGTGATTACCAGGGCTTCAAGTGTGCGTTTTTCTCTCTCGCCGGCAAACATATCTGCATTAATGCCTGAGCTGCTTAAAAACGCGGTAATAATTAATAGCAGTGGAATAGACGCTAAAAATAATCCAGCCATTTTTTCTTCGTTGGCGCTATTGGTTTCGTGTAAGGATAAAGGGTTAATTAGCTCCGGCGCCACGTTGCGCGTTAATAAGCGTAATTGCCCAACGCGCTGGTTAAAGCCCCAAATTACCTGGCGAATGCGGTTTAAAGCCCCTTGGTCGCGGTTTTTACTGCCGTCGTACCTTAAATGAAGATCAATGCTGCGGCCTTCGGCAAACTGTGTTCGAGCCGTTTGGGGAATCTCCAGTAAATAAGCGGGTTCTTTTTGGGTGTTTTCAGTTGTGTGCGTTTTCACTTTAATGGCGTTTTCCGCCAGTGCGTGGATTAACTCCGGGAAATATTCGGCGCCCTGTACAGAAATTTCCAAAGGTTCATCCAGGTTAAGCTGGCTATTTTTAGTCATTGAAAGCGTAAATAAACACATGGCGACAAAACTTGCCACCATGAATAAGGGTAAAAAAAACAACACCTGCACGCTTTTTAAATCGCGCCGTATATCGCAAAATTCTTTATAAATCACAACACCAAGCAGGTTTAGCATGAGGGTTCCTGTTGTTCGATCAAAGCGACGTAAGCATCTTCAATATTGTTGGTGTGGGTAAGTTCTTTTAAATAATGTTGATCGCCATCGGCAATGATTGCGCCTTTGTGTAAAACAATTATACGATCACATAAGTGTTCCACTTCGTGCATTAAATGGCTGGAAAATATAATGCAGCGGCCTTCATTGCGCAGTTGTGTTAATAAGCTGCGTACCGAGCGCGTGGTTAATACATCAAGCCCGTTGGTGGGTTCGTCCAATAAAATATGCTGGGGCTGGTGAACAATGGCGCGGGCGAGGGCGGTTTTCATGCGCTCCCCCAAAGAAAAACCATCACAGCGGCGCTCGGCGATATTTTGCATCCCTAAATGGTTGATGATCTCGTCGCAATAAGGCGCGAATATTTTATGGCTTAGGCCGTGTAATTGGGCAAAATAATGAATATTTTCGCGGGCCGTTAAGCGTGCATATAACCCGGTATCATCCGCCAGGCATCCCATCATGCGGCGTGCGGAATTAGGATGTGTGCGGATGGACTGCCCGCCTATAAATACATCGCCGCTGCTTGGGGTAATTAAACCGTAAATAATGCGCATCAACGTAGATTTCCCCGCACCATTTAAACCTAAAACCGCCGTAATACTGCCGTCATTAAAACGGGTGGTTAAATGATCGAGGGCGACAATGGATGCGCTGTTTTTAAGGGCAAAATATTTGCTCAAATTAATAATGTCAATCATGCTTGGCCTTGTTGTGTGGGCTCTTATTTTCCTCGTTTGTATTGGCTTCTTTATTCTGCGCTTGGTCTGCACCTAAATAAAAAGGCAGTGGTGCAATATTTTGTGTGCAATCAGTGATTAATGAGGTGTTGGGGGTGTTGATAAATTGGGCGATTAAATTAGGCAGGCACCCGAGTGTGGATACCACATGATTGCCGCCGGGCACTTCAATGGATTGATGATTTAATTGGGTGCGCGCCACCCAATCAGCCCAGACTTTGGGTGTGACGGGATCCAGCGCACCGGATAACAATAAGGTAGGTGTGTTATTGGTTTTTGTGGTGGGGTTTTTTATTTCGGGTAATATTTTTTGGGGCCAGTTGGCGCATACTGCTAGTTTATCTTCTAGCAGGTTTATTCCCATAAAAATAGGTTCTGGCGCGGGTGTGTTTTGAGCTAAATCTTCATTGCAAATCACACTGTAATAAAGCCCTTCAGCCACGGCGCGTTGTTTATTGTTGGCCTCCGCCAATGCATTAAGCGTGGCTAACAGTTGATAATTTCCCTCGGCAGCTTCTTTTAACGCCCTGGGGGCAAGGCTGGTGAGTTCGCGAGAATAAAGAATTGAAATCAATAATTGCGCAAACCTGCGCGGTGTAAATAGCCATTCTTTAGGTTGTTGGTTTAATGGATCGGGCAGTATGACGCGCACCGGTTTGGTTGCGTGTAAATTCTGGGTGATTATTTGTGTGTTCTCGATTAAATCCCCGTAATGGCTGTGGCACAGGTGATTTTCTTGGCAGTAACGGTTCAGCTGTGTTAACGCGGCAAAAGCATCCCGCGCAATAAAACGCGGCAGTGAAATCGCGCTCGGCGCTAGCCCATCAAGAATTAAACTGCGTGTAAAAGCGGGATATTCAGCCGCATAGGTGAGTGCCACACGGCTACCGTAGGAGGCGCCCCAAAGATTAAATTGTCGGTAGCCTAGCCTTAAGCGGATATGTTCTAAATCGGTTACTGCGGTAGCGGTTGTATAAAAGGGCGCATTTTTTTCCAAGGTGCGGGCGCATTTTTTCATAATGATTTGGTAGGCCTGCACCATTTCAATATCGTTTAATGATGAATCCAGCGTATCAAGCTCGGTGCAGTTAAGCGGGTTGGATTCCCCGGTGCCGCGCAGGTCAATAAATAATAAATCGCGGTTTTGTCGAACGGCAGCAAAATAACGGTGCAGAGCGTACGCCATAATTTGCGAAGACCCACCCGGCCCACCTTGAATTAATACCAATGGGTCAAGTTGGGGTTTGGCATTAACCGCTTTAATGCGTAAAAAATGAATATTAATGAGTGGGCTTGTTGTGTCGTTTGGGTTTTCCTGTAGCGCCATTGATGAGCATTCGCTTTCGGCAATAGCGCTATGGCCTTCAGGCGGTATGCAAGGGTGAAACACCACCGCTGTTTTTTTTACATCGATAGCATTGTCACACGCATTAAGAACAAACAATATGGCAATGGAATATAAGGTAATAGGGGCTTTTTTTGTTAAGCATGTAATAAAGCTATCGAGTGATTTTGAAATTAAAATAAATCGCAAAAAAATAATTTTGGCAGTGGTTGCGTTGTGTGGTGGGTTGGTGGATTTAAACCTGTTAAGCATGGGGCGTCGCGCTCTGTGAGGCGTTGTAAAATTATCATTGGTGGCGTCTTATAAATAAAGGCGGAATTCTGTTGTGGCCGCCCCTGCGCTTGCAGCCAAAGTATAGCCTGCCATCTGTTTTTGGGGGGTAAATTATGCTTTTGGCTGCATCAGCTTTGATAGGGTCATTGCCTCTGTTTTTACCCAAAGCCTAAGCTGGTTGAACCTTCCTGTAAACGAGTATACTAAGCCCCCTCTTCTTCGGTTCGCGTCCTTATGCCCGGTTCCTCCTCCGCATGTATTGAAATTCGCAATTTGTCTTTTTTCCGTGGCGAACGTGCGATTTTTGATGGGCTGAATATGACAATAGCGAAGGGAAAAATTACGGCGGTTATGGGCCCCAGTGGCACCGGAAAAACCACATTGTTGCGTTTAATTGGCGGGCAGCTGGCGCCAGATTCTGGCGATATTGTACTGGCCGGGCAGAATATTCCCACGCTTAGCCGCAGTGAATTATTTAAGGTGCGGCGTAAAATCGGCATGTTATTTCAAAGCGGTGCTTTATTTACCGATTTATCTTTGTATGAAAACGTTGCATTCCCCCTGCGTGTACATACCCAATTGCCCGAAACCATGATTCGAGACATCGTTTTAATGAAGCTTGAAGCGGTGGGTTTGCGCGGGGCTTATCACTTGATGCCCAATGAATTGTCCGGCGGCATGGCACGCCGCGCCGCATTAGCCCGCGCCATTGCGTTGGATCCTGAATTAGTCATGTACGACGAACCCTTCGTGGGGCAGGATCCTATTTCTATGGGGATGTTGGTGAAATTAATACGTGTGCTGCGGGAAACCCTAGGGATGACCAGTATTATTGTGTCACACGATGTAAACGAAACCGCCAGTATTGCCGATTACATTTATGTGGTGGCGGGCGGTAAAGTCATTGGCGAGGGAACACCTGACGAGGTGTTAAATACACAGGATCCTCGCGTTAAACAATTTATTCACGGCCTTGCCGACGGGCCGGTGGCTTTTCATTTTCCTGCAGAGGATTACCGAACGGATTTGGGTTTAAAAAAGGTGGTTGGGTGAATATCAAAGAAATAGTACAGCGCAATTTGCAGCGCATGGGCGCATCAAGTATTGCCACCTTAGAAGTTTTAGGCCGCGCTTCCGTTTTATGGTGGCGTGCGGTATTTGCTCTGCCAGATTGGCGTAATGGGCCAGCATTATTAATTCGCCAAATTTATTTTGTAGGTGTTTATTCGCTTATTATTATTCTGGTGTCGGGTTTGTTTATTGGCATGGTGCTGGCGTTACAGGGGTATACCGTGTTGGTACGGTTTGGTGCAGACCAAGCACTTGGGCAATTGGTGTCATTGTCTTTATTGCGAGAGTTAGGCCCGGTGGTGGCCGCTTTGTTATTTGCAGGCCGTGCAGGTTCTGCATTAACGGCTGAAATTGGTTTAATGAAAACCACCGAGCAGCTCGCTTCTATGGCCATGATTGGCGTTGATCCTATTGCGCGAATTGTGCGGCCCAGGTTGTGGGCCGGTATGATTTCTATGCCTATTTTGGCGCAATTATTTAATAGTGTTGCTATATTCGGCGCGGTACTTGTAGGCGTGCGCTGGTTAAATGTGGACGCCGGTTCGTTTTGGACTAACATGCAGCAAAGTGTGGATTTTAGTGCAGATGTGTTAAATGGAGTTATTAAGTCGCTGGTGTTTGGTGCGGTTATCAGTTGGATTGCTGTATTTCAAGGGTTTGATGCAGTGCCCACCTCAGAAGGAATTAGTGCTGCCACCACGCGCACGGTTGTTTATTCTTCTCTAGCGGTGCTTGGGTTGGATTTTTTATTAACGGCAGTTATGTTTGGAGTTGGTTAAATGCATTCTGCAAAGCTTGAAATTGCGGTAGGCGCTTTTGTTTTTGCGGGTTTTTGTGCGTTAACATTTTTGGCCCTTCAAGTGAGTGGGTTAAATATATCGGCACAGCAACAAAAAAATTACACGCTGTATGCGCGCTTTAGTAATGCGTCCGGGTTGTCTGAACGGGCTAAAGTCTCGGTGGCGGGCGTGGTGGTGGGGCGAGTTTCTCGTGTAGCCTTAGACCCTATAGACAACCGCGCCAAAGTTGAAATGTCTATTAATAATGACATTAATTTTTTAACTGAAGACAGTATTGCTTCAATTCAAACCGCCGGTATTTTAGGTGAAAAATATGTTGCCATTGCCAATGGCGGCGCCCCCACACTGTTGGCCGACGGCGGTGAAATTACCGATACACAATCGTCATTAGTGTTGGAAGAGCTGATCGGTAAATTATTAACTAGCCTTGCGAGTAAAAAGGATTAATGATGAAAAAATATATTTTAACTTTAATGGCCATTGTTTTAAGCCAGTGGCCGCAACCATTATGGGCGGGGGCAGAACCCAGTGCGGCACCGGTACAAACCGCAGCGACACCGGAAATTAAAGCCGACCCTTATTTGCTTGTGCAACATACATCTCAATCGGTATTGAATTTTGTGCATCAGGTGCGGGCCGATTATGAAAAAGACCCAGGTCGTTTTAATGCACAGGTGTTAGCCATTATGGACCCTGTGGTTGATTTTGATTATTTTGCCCGCTCGGTGATGGGCGCTTATGCCAGTGATGCCAAATACAATAGTTTAAAAACCGAGGCGGAGCGGCAGGAATTTAAAGCCAATGTGAAGCGGTTTAGTGACATGTTTAAACGGGGTTTGGTGGATACCTATGCAAAATATTTATTTAAATATAATGGCGATAAAATAGAAACACTCCCGCCGCGCAAAGGGGATGATATAAGCAAAGGGCAGGTGGCCGTTATGCAGAATATTAAATCGGGAAGTAACAAGCCTTTTGTTGTGCAGTACAGTATGCGAAAAAATAAAGTGGGCGAATGGAAATTGCAAAATGTCATTGTGGAAGGCATTAACCTCGGCCAAACCTATCGCACCCAATTTGCCCAAGTGGCGGATAAATACCACGGAGATTTAACCGCAGTCATTAATAACTGGCAGGTTACTCCGCAAACTGCCTCGGAGACTGCGCCTTGAGTACGGCGGAAATAACCTATTCTAATGGCACTTTGGCATTAAATGGAGTGGTTGACCACGGCAGTGTAATGGCGTTAATGCAGCAAGGACAAAAATATATCGCCCAGGCGGAAACCACATCGCTTATATTGGATTGGACACATATCACTTACGCCAACAGCGCAGCGCTGGCTATGGTGTTGCAGTGGACACGGCAGGCTGAGGCCTCAGGGAAATCAATACTCAGCCAAAATGCACCTGAATTTTTAGTATCGTTGGCACGCCTAAGCCAGCTTGAATTTATCTTTGCTTAATAGCTCATAAAAAAGTTTTTAACTTGATGCATCATGTAATTAGGCTAATTCGGCGGTGGGTTATAGGTATTTTTTTAGCCTGTATGACCACTTATGTGTGTTTATGTACCGCCATGTATCTGGGCCAAGACAAACTTATTTTCCCTTCTTATTTAGTTTCTTTGGATGCTGGCGGGCCTGAAATTAAAATTCCCACCGAGCAGGGCGCAACCCAAATATTGGTGCGGGAAAAAACTCAGATTGTGATGTGCTGTATTTCGGCGGCAATGCCGAGGCGGTATCGGATAGTTTAGAGTTGTTAAATAAAGCCTACGCCCACTGTAATTTATTGCTAATGGTTTATCGCGGTTACGGCCATAGTGATGGCACGCCAGGCCAGCAACATTTTTTTGATGATGCGCAGGCGCTGTATCAATTACGTAAAAACAAAAATGCGAAAACCCATTTTATTGTTGTTGGGCGCAGCTTAGGTTCGGCTATTGCTACCTTTTTGGCGGCTCAACAGCGGGTTGATCAACTGGTGTTGGTGACGCCCTTTGATAGTTTAAGCCAAATCGCGCAACAGAAATTTCCGTGGCTGCCTACCCGCTGGCTGCTCAAACATCCTTTCCCTTCTGATGTGTATGCACGGGCCATTAATGCGCCGGTACATATTATTATGGCTGAAGAAGACGAAATAATTCCCGCATACAATACCCTAAGGTTAAAGGATGCCTTTGTGAAGATTAAGCCGCATTTTACGCATTTAGCGCGGGTGAGCCATAATACTGTTGAGGGCCATCCTGCCTATTTAACTGCATTGGGGCGTCGTTTGTAAGCTTAAGAACATTCAATTTTGGTGCTCTGCGCACGATAAAAAGACTATAGGGCACCTCCGGAAAACCACTTTTCGCGCGCTCGCTTCGTTATTTTCGTACTCAGTCGGTCATTTATACCGCATAAACTCCCTTCCTCGGCTTTGGCATCCCGCGTCGCTCTACCTTCTGCATCCGTGCAGTCGTCCGTGCGAAAATGCCTCGCGATCATCGCGAAAATTGAATTTCCGGAGGTGCCCTATATTTTGCCTGTTTTCTTTGTAAGTTCAATTGAGGTTTTAGAATTAATTTATTTTTTGTGCAATAAATTAATCGCCTTTAATAAATTCAGTGCTTCAAATAATTGATTGTCTTTTTCTTGCAGATTATTCACATCTTTATCGCGCTCTTTTTGCCGTTCTTGCGCTTTAATGGCTTTGCCGCCGGTGCCATTTGCCAAATGCCCGCTTAATTCTGCTTCGCTTACACTGTATGCCTCATTGTTAGTGCGGGTGATATTGGCGCGTTCTACGCGGATATCCGGTTCAATTCCCTGTGCTTGAATGGAGCGGCCATTGGGTGTGAAATAAAGCGCGGTGGTGAGTTTCATGGCTTTTTCTTCCGTGAGGGGCACAACGGTTTGTACGGAGCCTTTGCCAAAACTGCGGGTGCCTAATACTAAGGCGCGTTTTGAATCTTGCAGGGCACCTGCGACAATTTCTGAGGCCGAGGCGGAGCCTTCGTTGATTAATACCACCAAGGGAATCCCTTCGGTTAAATCTTTAGGTTGTGCATGGAATTTTTCATTACTTTGGGGCAGGCGGCCCTGGGTGTATACCACAAGCCCGCCATCCATAAACATATCTGCCACCGCCACAGACGCTTGTAATACCCCGCCAGGGTTATTGCGTAAATCTAAAATAACGCCTTTGGGTTTGGTTGTTTTTGTTAAAGCTTGGTAGCTGTTAATGAGTTCTTCACCGGTTTTAACTTGAAATTGTGCTACGCGTAAATAAACATAATCTTCAGCAATAATTTCGCCGCGCACACTTTTTACTTTAATCACATCGCGCACTAAGTTAAAAATTAATGGTTTATTTTGGCCCGTGCGCAGTACGGTTAATTCGGTTTTGCTGCCTTTGGCACCGCGCATTTTTTCTATGGCTTCATCAATGGCTAAGCCTTTAAGGAGTGTGCCATCAATTTTAATAATAATATCACCGGCCAAAATTCCTGCTTTAGCCGCTGGGGTGTCGTCCATAGGGCTTATGACTTTTACGCCATTTTCATCGGCACCCACTTCAATACCCAAGCCACCGAATTCACCTGTGGTGTGTGTTTGTAATGTTTCAAGTGATGAACTGTCTAAATAACTGGAGTGCGGATCCAGCTCGCTTAACATGCCTTTTAAGGCATATTCTAATAATTTGGCGTCGTTAATTTCTGTGACATAACCGGTGCGAATATTTTCAAATGCTTTGGCAAATATCCGTAAATCTTCAAGGGGCAGTGTTGCGGGGGCTGCATGTTTGGGCGCTGGAGCAACAGGCTGGGTTGCGGGTTCTTGAGCCGTCAAGCTGCTTGAATAAAAAGCGATAAATAATAATGAGTAAAGGCGCAGCGCCACAGTAATTCTCCAAAATAAAATATGTGGATTTTAATTTGTTCGTTTAGGTTTTTAGATTTTAACCAAGGTTTTTAGGTTTTAACCAAGGTTTTGGGTTGGTGGGTTGGCCGTTATGGCGCAATTCAAAATACAAACCGGCATCGGCTTGCCCGCCAGTATTGCCCAGTGCGGCAATAATGCTGCCCGCCTCAACGGATTCACCGAGTTTTTTATACAAATTTTGATTGTGTGCATATAGGCTTAAATAACCTTGCCCATGATCAATGATGATTAATAAACCATGCCCTTTTAAATAATCGGAAAATACAATTTTGCCGCGAGCAATGGCTTTTACTGGCGCACCCATTGCGCCTTGAATATAAATACCTTCCCAATTAACTTTGCCCGCTACACGGCTGCTGCCAAAATCATTAACGACCCGCCCGCTGGCAGGCCAGGGTAATTCGCCTTTAAGTTGCAATAAATTACCGCGCAGGGGGGCGGTTTGGGCCGTGGCGATGTGTGGTTTGGATGTGTTTTGGGGTATTTGTGTGGTACCTGTGGGCAATGAAGTTGCTACATTTTCTTGATTTTCTAGATCGTCATCTTCAACAGCGGGCTTTTCAGTTTTTGCTAGCTGTGTGGTTTTAGTTTTTAAGCGGGTTTTTTCTTCTCGATGAATACGCGCCATAACATCTTGCAGTGAATGGCGGTCTTGTTCGTAGTTTTTGAGCGCTTGGTCTTTGTCGTCGATGGTGGCGTTAAGTTTAGCCAGGGTGTGCTTGCGCTCTTCTACTAAATCATTTAGCGCCAAGCGCTGAGCCTCAACACTTTTTTTATTTTCTTCGAGTTGGTTGTTCTGCTCAGTGATGGCGGGTTCTAAATCATTTAGCCGTTTAATGGTGCCCGAAAATTGTTGAATTTGTTTGTTGCGGGCGGCAATGAGGTACTCAAAATATTTTAAATTGCGCGATAAATCGGCTGGGTTTTCTTGGTTCAGCAGGAGTTTTATCGCGCTTTGGTTGCCGAGGCGGTAGGCAGCATTAAGATGCTGAGCTACTTGCGCCTCTTGCTGCTTTTTTGCGCTGGCAAGGCCCTCTCTTTCACCGCGAAGTTGGTTGAGGCTGGATTGCTGTGTTTGCAGTTGTTTTTTTAATTCTTCTATTTTTTTGTTTAATTCGGTAATTTTTTTCTCGGAGGTTTCCAGTTCGGTGTGTAAGTTTTCTCGGTTGGATTTAACCGAAATTAATTCTTTTTTTAATTGTTCGATGGTATTTTTTAGTTCGGTTAATTTGGTTTCAGGGTTGGCAGGCTCCGCAGCATAAAGCATCTGCGCCCCGCCTAAAAGGCAGCAGGCCAGCATACTGGCGCGGCTGATACGGGTGAATAATTTCATAGTGAGTCCTATGTGAGTTATTGAATAATTAACAAGTGGCAGTTAACAAATTTTGGCCCGTCATTTCAACCGGTTGGGCCACGCCTAACAAGCCTAGCAGAGTTGGCGCTATATCAGCCAATGAACCGCCTTCTTTAAATGTATATTGGCCGGGTCCTACATAAACCAATGGCACGGGCAGGGTGGTATGTTGGGTGTGTAATTGGCCTGAGGTTTCGTCGAACATTAATTCTACGTTGCCGTGGTCGGCAGTAATTAACACATGGCCGTTCACGTCTTTAATCGCTGCAAGCACTTGCACTAAACATGCATCCACCGCTTCTACCGCTTTTATGGCCGCTTCGTAAACCCCCGTGTGGCCCACTTGGTCGCAGTTGGCATAATTACAAATAATGGCATCAAATTTTTGGCTTTTAATGGCGGCGATGAGTTTTTCAGTGACTTCCGGTGCGCTCATTTCCGGTTGTAAATCGTACGTATTAACCTGGGGTGAGGGGACTAAAATGCGCTCTTCGCCTTCATATAATTCCTCTTGTCCGCCGCTAAAAAAGAAGGTGACGTGGGCGTATTTTTCGGTTTCGGCAATGCGCAGTTGTGTTTTATGGTGGGCGGCGAGGACTTCGCCTAGGGAGTTTTTTACATCATCGGGCGGGTAGGCGCAGTGTGTGTGATGGGTGTTAAGTTCGGCGGAATATTCCGTAGTCATCACAAAATCCGCAAGCGCAGGCCGCTGGGCGCGCGCAAAACCTGTGAAGGCATCGTCTACAAAACAATGGCTAATTTCGCGGGCGCGGTCGGGGCGGAAATTCATAAAAATCACACTGTCACCGTCTTCAATGGGCGCAGCATCGCCAATACGTGTAGCTTTAACAAACTCGTCGTTTTCGCCGCGCGCGTAGGCGGCTTCTAACCCTGCGATGGCATTTGAGGCGGTGAATTCTGCGGTGCTGGCGGTGAGTAAATTATACGCTTGAGCCACGCGGTCCCAGCGGTTGTCGCGGTCGAGCGCAAAAAAACGGCCAATAATAGTGGCGGTACGGCCTACGCCTAGCTGGGCAAACGTTTCATCGGCCTGTTGTAACGGGGCTTCTGCGCTGCGAGGTGGTGTGTCGCGGCCATCTAAAAAGGCATGCAGGAATAATTTTTTAGCCCCGCGCGCGGCCGCGAGTTTGAGCATGGCGAGAATATGATCTTGGTGGCTGTGTACGCCGCCGTCGGACAGCAGGCCTATAACATGAACCGCTTTATCGGCGCGCACGGCTTTATCAATGGCGGCGCAATATACGGGGTTGGTAAAAAAATCCCCGTCGCTAATGGCTTTATTAATACGGGTGAAATTTTGATACACCACGCGCCCGGCACCGAGCGTCATGTGGCCCACCTCGGAATTGCCCATTTGCCCATCGGGCAAGCCTACCGCCATGCCCGATGTGCCGATCAAGGTGCGCGGGCCGTGTGCCCAGAGGTTTTGCCACAGGGGTGCGCGGGCATTGGCGATGGCGTTGTATTGGCTGGATTCGTTGTAGCCGAAACCATCGAGAATAATCAAAACTACAGGTTGTTTAGCAGACATGACGGCGCCTTTTGAATTCGTGGGTGATTAACTATACCGTCCCGCAGTGGGACGGATGCGCGCTTTGGGTTGGAATTTACTGTGATTTCGGATGATTCAGCGGTGTGAATGATCCAATAAATGCAGTATTTCCAGCCTTGAGCGCACCTGTTATGGGGCCTTCTGAGCGTTTGGAGGGCTTGTGCCGCGCTATGGTTTTGGCTTTATACACCTTATGTGTGTGGAGCCTGTTTTAACCTAGAAACCTCAGTTGAGCGCCCAAAAGCTGTGTAAGCCACGGGTAGCGGATAGTGAAAGTTTAAAATGAAGGGCAACCTTATTGGTTGTTCGAAATTTTAAACTTTTGTTAGACGTGCCAAGGGGTTGCGCAGACTTGGGTGATCCAGCTGAGGTTTTTAGGTTTAAGGCGCAGGAGTTGAACATAAGTTTGTAACGAGCCAAAAGTACATTGCCGCACGACGCTTTGGCATCGGGCGAGCCATTTTATACACAAGCAGCAGCCTTCGCCCAGTGTTCATGTATACTGCGCGCCTTTTGGGGCCGTCTTTTACACTGCGTGTACGCCGTGTGGCCTAATCATATTAATGAGGTGTTGGTAATCGTGTTTGAATTTGCGCTGGAAAATTGGCCGTTTATTGCGGCGATGGTGGCTTTAATTGCTGCGTATTTTGCTTTAAATACCCTGGCGAGCGGCAAAAGTATTTCGGTGCATGAGCTTACGCAATCGGTAAACCAAGGCGAAGCATTAGTATTAGACATTCGCGAGGCCAATGATTTTAAATCCGGCCACATTACAGGCGCTATGAATATTCCTTTTTCCGCCGTTGTTACACGCATCAGCGAGCTGGAAAAATACCGCAGCAAACGTATTATTTTGGTGGATAAATTAGGCCAACACACTGCGGATGTAGCCAAACAACTTAAAACGCAAGGTTTTGATGTGGTGCGTTTGGGTGGTGGAATGAGTGAGTGGCAGCATCAATCATTACCGGTGGTTAAAAAATAATTTTTACAGGACAGAGTGTAAAAATCCCATGAGTGTAAAAGTTTATACCCGCAGCAGCTGTAGTTATTGCATGTCGGCTAAACGCTTGTTGCAGAGTAAAGGCGCAGCGTTTGAAGAAATAAACCTAGATCGCGACCCGGTTTTATTGCAGGCAATTATGGATAAATCCGGGCAGCGCACGGTGCCGCAAATTTGGATTGGTAGCCGACACGTCGGTGGATTTACAGACATGCTGGCATTAGATCGAGCGGGGGAGTTAGATGCTCTTTTGGCTAATCCACCGGCTTGATAGTTAAATGTTTGCCCCCAGAAAGAGGGCGTTGATTACAACCCCATTTTTATCCCACAATTTTTTCCATAACTAAACACAAATAAGGCCTACCCATGACTGACGAAATTAACAACGCCGAAAGCAATGCCGATGAAGCCAATGCACCGCAATTTGCTGTTCAGCGCATTTATGTAAAAGATGTATCGTTTGAAACGCCGATGGGGGTTGAAGCCTTCCGTCAGCAATGGCAACCCAAGGTTGGCCAAGAATTAGGCACCGCCGCGAACAAAGTAGATGAAGATCTGTACGAGGTAGTTTTAAAAATCACCATTAATGTTCAATTGGGTGATAAAACGGCATTTTTAGTGGAAGTTCAACAAGCCGGTTTATTTATGGCCGCCAATATTGAAGGGCCACAATTAGCCCACTTGCTCAATACCGCGTGCCCCACCATTTTATTCCCCTACGCACGCGAAGCTATTGATAATTTATGCTTAAAGGGCAGCTTCCCCGCCCTGGCATTGCCGCCGATTAACTTTGATATGTTATTTGCACGCGCCATTGCACAAGCGCAGGCGGAAGCCGAAGGCGCAGGCCAAGACGCTTAAAAGTAGGTTGTCTGCTATTTCGGCAGACAAATAAATGATTTAAAAAACCTGCTTCAGCGGGTTTTTTTATTTTCAGTTTGGAATTCTATTTTTTATTGAGCCAGCCATGAGCGTTGAATCTCAGGCGCCGTATTTAACGCGCCGCACCTTTGCCATTATTAGCCACCCGGATGCCGGTAAAACTACCATTACGGAAAAATTATTATTATTCGGAAATGCCATTCAAATTGCAGGTTCGGTAAAAGGCAAACGAGGCCCCCACGCCAAATCCGACTGGATGACCATGGAGCAAGAGCGGGGGATTTCTGTCACCTCGTCGGTCATGCAATTTCCCTACAATGGCCGTATTGTTAATTTATTAGATACCCCAGGCCACGAAGATTTTTCTGAAGATACCTACCGTACATTAACGGCGGTGGACTCGGTATTAATGGTGATTGATGGCGCTAAGGGCGTGGAAGATCGCACCATTAAATTAATGGAAGTTTGCCGGTTACGCGACACACCTATTTTATCTTTTATTAATAAAATGGATCGCGAAAGCCGTGACCCTATTGAAGTATTAGATGAAATTGAAACCGTATTAAAAATTGCCGCAGCCCCAATTAACTGGCCTATTGGCATGGGCAAAGAATTTAAAGGCGTTTACAACCTTTATACGGATACTTTTCATCTGTACACCCAAGGCCAAGGCCATACCATTCCCGATGACATCCAAATAAAAGGTATCAACAGCCCAGAAGCGCGTAATCTTTTAGGTGCTTATGTGGATGACGTACAGGCAGAGTTAGAACTGGTGCGCGGCGCCACGCATAAATTTAATGTGGAAAAATACCTGGCAGGAGAGTTAACACCGGTATTTTTTGGTACCGCTTTAGGTAATTTTGGTGTGCGGGAAATGCTCAATGGATTTGTTGAATGGGCGCCGCCGCCGCAAGGGCGCAAAGCCGATGTGCGTACTGTGGCGCCGAGTGAACCGGCATTTTCTGGTTTTGTATTTAAAATCCAAGCCAACATGGATCCAAAACATCGCGATCGAATTGCATTTATGCGTGTGGTATCGGGCAGTTATACCCAGGGTATGAAAATGCAGCATGTGCGCTTGAAAAAAGAAGTGCGCATTAGCGATGCAGTGACGTTTTTAGCAGGCGACCGCAGCACAGTAGAAGAAGCTATTGCTGGGGATATTATTGGTTTACACAACCACGGCACGATACAAATTGGCGATGCATTTACTGAAGGCGAAGCGCTGAAATATACCGGCATCCCACATTTCGCACCGGAAATGTTCCGTCGTATTCGTTTAAAAGATCCGTTAAAAGCTAAATCATTGCAAAAAGGTTTGCAGCAATTATCCGAGGAAGGTTCAACCCAGGTGTTTTTCCCTTTGCACAATAATGACATTGTGGTGGGGGCTGTGGGTGTGTTGCAATTTGAAGTGGTGGCCTATCGGTTAAAAGATGAATACAAAGTTGAGGCAATTTACGAGCCTGTGAATGTAACAACAGCGCGCTGGGTGGAATGCACAGACACTAAAAAACTTGAAGAATTTAAACGTAAATGCGCGGATAATTTAGCCGTAGATGGCGGCGGCCATTTAACCTATTTGGCGCCTACACGGGTTAATTTATCGCTGTCTCAAGAGCGTCATCCTGATGTGGTATTTCGTGCTACGCGGGAGCATTAACGCATGGTAAATGCGTGGGTTTTATTACGTGACGGATGCGCAAACTGAACATAATTTTTTAAAAGGCGGCTTTCTATGCACACCAAATTACGCTGGGGTATTTTAAGTACCGCTAAAATTGCGCGCACTAAAGTTATTCCCGCCATCATGAATAGCGCCACCAATGAGGTAATTGCTATTGCCTCACGGGATGCTGCCACGGCGCAGGCTTACGCTAAAGAATTAACTATTCCCGCTTTTTATGGCACCTATCAAGCCCTGTTGGACGACCCCAATGTGGACGCTATTTATAATCCACTGCCCAACGATATGCATGTTGCTTGGAGTATCGCAGCGTTAAAAGCTGGCAAACATGTGTTGTGCGAAAAACCCCTGGGGCTTAATACTCAGGATGCGCAACAACTTTTAAATGCAAGCCTTGCGCACCCAAACCTGTGTGTTATGGAAGCTTTTATGTACCGGTTTCACCCGCAATGGCGCGCCGTGCAGGAGTGGATAACACAGGGGTTAATTGGCCAAGTGCGTGCGGTGCAGACTATTTTCACCTATAACAATCACGAGCCTACCAATATTCGCAATAATCCAGCCGCAGGTGGCGGCGCGCTGATGGATGTGGGCTGTTACGGTATTTCCGTTGCGCGCTGGATATTAAATGCGGAACCTGTGCGCGTGGTGGGCCAGTTGGATATACACCCGGTTTATCAAGTGGATCAATTAGCGTCATTAAATATGCATTTTGCATCGGGTGCAGTGGCCAACGTGTTATGTGGCACTAAAATGGAAGCGGGGCAGGGGGTTTATATTTCCGGTACCGAAGGTTCAATTACTCTTGAACGGCCTTTTTATTGTGTGGGCGAAGAACCCAATGTTGTGCAATTGCGTCGCGATGGACAGGTGACTCACCATGAATTCCCCGGCATGGATCAATACCAATTTATGTTAGAAGCATTTGCCGATAGTTGTTTTAATGGCTTGGCGGCACCGACACCAATGAACGATGCGTTGGCTAATATGCGTGTTATTGACGCGGTATTTAGCAGCGCCCGCACGGGACAATGGCAGCCGGTTATTTAGTCATGGCACCCGTTAATTCCCCAAACAATCCTGACACGGAAATACTCGGTAGGATTGTGTATTGACCTCTACTATTTAGAGGTTTATTTTCGAACTGTTTACCAATGGATCTTTTGCAATGGCCCCAATTTTGTATTTTTTCTCCGGCGATAATATGCGTTTTACCCGCACGTTAAGGTGTGTGGCATTAATGGCTGTTTTAGCGCTAGCCGATGCCGCCACGGCGCAAACCGTACCCTTTGAACGCTTACCCGCGCCGCAATATGCAGGCAAGGCCGCTGCCGAAATTTTAGTTAAACGCACCCGCATTGACATAGACGAACAATGGCAAGCCACCTCTCAGGCTTATGCTGCTATTTATTTGCACACGGATGAAGCCGTGCGCGATTACAGCCAAATGAGTATTGGTTTTAATAGTTTTTACGAATCGGTTAACTTGGAATTTGCGCGGGTAAAATCCCCGGACGGTAAAATTGATACATTGGCGGCGGATGCTGTACAGATACAAAGCCCAGCAGATGAAAATTTTTATCAAGATGGCCGCGAGTTAACTTTTTCATTACCCAATTTACGCCCCGGCGCCACCATCGAATTTAAATACACCCGGCGAGAAATTAAAAAAATAATTCCCAAGGCTTGGTTCGATAGTTTTTGGTTCAATTGGTGGGAAGAGCGCGCCGCAGGGCAGGGGATGCGTGTAGACCCAATTATTGAAGCGAGTTTGGATATTTTTGCCCCATCCACCATGCCATTGCATGTAAAACCCAGCGAAAAACTCACCGCACAATTTTGGCAAAAAAAACAGGGTGCAATTACCCAATGGCATTGGCAACAGGCGCAATCGCCAGAAATTATATTGCAAAGTGGTATGCCCCGCAGCGTGCATTTATTCCCGATGCTACAGGTTACAACACTACCTAATTGGAATGCGGTGGCGTTATGGGCCGATGGATTATTTACGCCGCATCTTGTCACCGACGCCAGCATTACCGCCATTGCACAAGGAATACAAAAAAATACTAAAACATCGGAAGATAAAGTAAAAAATTTATTTGCCTACATGCAGGATAAAATTCGCTATGTATTTGCCCATGTAGGCCGTGGTGGTTATGAACCGCACACCACCACTGAAATTGCTAAAAATGCGTATGGCGATTGTAAAGACCAAAGTATTTTAGTGGTAGCACTTGCGCGCTCTATGGGGTTAACCGCTTATCCTGCGTTAGTGGCTACACGGGGGCAGGGGTTGGCACAGTTGGATGCGCCAGCGGTTAATTTTGACCACATGATTGTTTATTTCCCTAAACAAAATGGGTTGGAAGAAACCTGGATGGATACCACCGCAGAAAGCAGTTATTTCCCTGGGTTTAGCACGGGGATAGAAGGCCAGCCTGCATTGATTATCAAGCCGGACTCACAGGCATTAATTAATATTCCCACCCGTGCGGCGGCGAAACATCAAGCTGCATTGTTATTGCGTTTTAGAACGCCGACACCCGCATCAGTAACAGCCGATTTTACTTTGAATTTACACGGTGTATTCGAAGAAAGCCTGCGTGCAACCTGGTTGTACGCACCGGAAAAACAAAAAACTTTAAGTGATATGTTGGGTAATATTTACAGCTCTGGGCAATTGCAAAATTTAAAAGTAATTAATGCCGATAACCCTTTTGCACTGTTGCAGGTGTCGGGGGAGTTTGTGTTTAAAAATGCCTGGCAAGGTGAGGGCAAGCCCATATCCTATTCATTTGGTATTACCCAAATGTTGGGTGTGTTTAGCGATTTTATCCGCATGCATAAGCCTGCCGAGCGCAAACAACCGATAGAACATGACCCCGGTTATACGCTATCGGCACAGGTACAATTCAGCGCGCCTGCGGGTAATTATCAGTCGTTTTTGCAATCGCGTGGCGGCAATTATCAAAACCCTTGGTTTACGCTGTCGCAATCGGTACAGGAAGAAAAAAACACGGTGCAGGTGAAATTAGACTGGGTTTTAAATAAACAAAAAATCAATTTAGTTGATTACCCAAAATATTATGCGGCGGTACAATCGGTATTAGATGGCGCTATCTGGCAAGTAAATTTTACGCCGCAAGAAACACAAGCGCCCAAAGGGAGTGCGGCTACCGGGCAGGAATCACAAGTATTAAATAGTGTTCACCGTCTTTTAGACGCGGGAAATTTTGCCGAAGCCTTGCGTGAGGCGCAGGCAGCCACACGTAAATTCCCTGCCAATGGCGAGGCGTTTTATCTTTTAGGATTGGCGCAAGGTTATACGGACCAGGGTGAGGCTGCTCAGCAGTCTTTTAACAAGGCGCGTGAATTGGGGTTTGTGCCGTGAAAATACCGGAGAATTTTTTGTGTATTTTAACGCGGGCATTTATTTTATTCGGTGTGTTTGTATTGGTGAGTTGCGCCACGCCACGCCAGCAAACGGGCACAAGTGCTGGCCGTGCAGCAAGTTCCGATGAATCAAAATTACCCTGGCGCGAAACCGAAGGCATAAGTGCGCAGAGCTGGCAGGAAAAACAACAACAAAATTTAGCCCTGCTGGCCGATGACCCCGCGCATCCTGATGCCCACGCTATTCTTGCTGATATGTATTTTAAGCAACTTATTTTGGCCGCAAGCCCCGCATTTAAACGCTGGGCACATTATCATTCTGAGAAAGCGTTAAAGGCTAAGCCGAATGATTTAGTGGTGCGCACATCGCATTATCGGCTGTTATATACCTTGGTACGTTTAGAGGGTGAGCCTGCGGCGTTAAATCAATTGCGGGAATTTTATTCGACTTTGCCCGAGTCCATGCGCAATGGGCTTTTCCCGCCCAGTTTGGCATTTTATTTATATCAAAGTGAGCAGGTTCATAAAGATTCAGACAAAAACCTACGCGCTGAACACAGGCCCATTTTGTTGCAAGCATTAAAAGAGCAACCGGGTAATGCGCTGATTCATGTGCAATTAAGCCGTTATTATTTTGATTCGCGGCAAATTGATTTGGCGTTTGCCGTGTTGCATCAGGCCTTGCGGTTGGAGCCAACGAGTCCACAGGTGTTGTTGGCTATGGCGGAGGCTTACCGCAATTTGGCGCAGCGAGATGAGTGTATTTATGATCACCTGGATGAAATAAAACGTTCCACCCAATTTTATAAACAATTGTTAAGCCAGCCCAGTGTGGAAGCCCAAGTACATTGGGGGTTGATGGTGAATTACGCGCATTTGGGGTTGGCTCCTTTAAGTATTCGCGAAGGCGAGCAGGCTATAGGGCCGCAGGCTACGGCATTAAATCGGTGGGGTTTTGCCACATTTTTAATGTACCAAGGGCAGGCTAAACGGGCGGAAGAATTATTTTTATCCGCCAGCGCAGAAATACCCAAAACACCCTCCCGCGCCTTGGTTGAACATTATTTATTATTGGGGCAGTGGCGCAAAGCGGCGCTGGCATTTACTGCGTATATCAGTGCGGCGGAACAACCTGGGATTACCGATTTATTGTTGGCGAGTATGATTCAAGCTGAAAGCCAGGATAAAACGATTACGCTGTCCTCACTTTGGCGCACAGAGAAAAAAGCGCTTTATTTTAATGAGTTTGATGAGGCACTAGCCAAATATTGGCGGGGTGAATTAAATGAGCAGGCATTTGCTGGTCATGTTAAATCCACTTGCCAACAGGCCACTTTTGAATTTTATGTGGGTTATTCAAATTTATTAAATAATCAAGTGGCCAAAGCAAAAGCATCGTTTGAAAAAGCTAAGGCTCATCCGCAACCCATGAATTTTGAAGTACAGATGGCGACTCAATTTCTGCGGGGTTTGTTGGATAGTCGTGCGCCGAATAAATAAATTTCTAAAAAATGGCAGGGATGAATTCTATGCCCTGTTTGAATTCACTTAGAGAAGTATTTGATTCACCCAATAGTTTGAATATTTGCCCCATTTCACCGCGTGCCTTGGTTGATGATTTGCTCAGCGCTTCTTAGATTAAAAAAGCATGAAATGTACGATCCTCTCTTGATGTGCGCACATACTCATAGCCCTCTGTCACCCGAAATGACAACTTGTCCGCAAGCTACATTTTATCCCCTACTAAAGTGTGAATTTTATGCTAGATTTTATTGGAAATAGGAATATGATCGAACCGTTCCCAATGAGATGTAGCCATGAACTGTTTTCGCCGCCCCTTGAATTTTGCAGCCGCCAGTGTGTTCTCTCTGTGCCTTCCTTTAGTGGGGTGGAGCAGTGAACCTGAATTGACCGCTGAGCCGGAGTTAAAAAAAACTCAATCCAGTGCAGATTGGTTGCTGGCACGTTATGACGTTAATGGTGATAAGGTTATTTCGACTGAAGAAATAAGCCAAAAGCGCGATAAAGTATTTACCAAAATGGATTTCAACCAGGATGGCATTGTCAGTTTGGATGAGTTTGCCCGCTTAGATGAATTAAAACGTCAGCCCATTGTTACCGCGCGGTTTGGCACTTTGGATGCCGATAAAGACGGTGCGGTGTCTAAAGATGAATACCGTAATTATTTAGGTTCTTTTAAACAGTTCGATCAGGACGGTAATGGCCAAATTACCAGCGCCGAAATGGATAACCCGAAAGCCGCAGAGCAGGCTAAACCTGCACCTAAAACCCATTGCCTGTTGTGGGTGTGCTTGCGTGGCAGCATTAAAGATTAATTGCGGTTTGTTTTCTAAAATCCCCCCTCTGTAAACCTAAAAACTGCTATGGCCTAGGGTTTTTTGATTGGTAATTGTTCAGCATGTTTTTTATTCGCGTGAATTATCCCCGCGTAGGTATGTAATTCATTGCCCTCATGACACACCCAGGCGCGATGAATCGCGCCCCCACATGGTGAAATCCCCTGCGTGGTGAATTTCTCTGTGCGGTGAAATGGCGAGGATTTTAATTAGGTTCCAATTAAACCAATCCCGCAGGTGCCTCAATCCGCTCATCCGCTTCAAGCTTATCAAATAAGGTTTTAAATTGAGCCGTGAGTTTGTGGTTGCGTGCAAAGTAGATGAGTGGTTTGCAGGCGTAGTGGGATTCTTTCATTTTAATTGAGTTGTTTAAATATGTATCCAGCACCGGAAGTGCTTCATTTTTGAGTTGCTCTATTAATGCATTAGGCAGTTTTGCTTGCGGCGTGTAATTATTAATAACAATTCCTTCTATAAGTAGCTTTGGGTTGTGGTCTTGTTTTAAGTCCACTAGATTTTCTAATAATTGATTGAGGCCCTGCTTGGAAAAGCTATCGCAGTCGTAGGGAATTAATACGCGATCGGCGGCGATAAGCGCTGTTTTGCTGAAGAAATTAAAGTTGGGCGGTGTATCGATATAAATTCGATCATAGTGTTGGTTGAGTTCATCCAGCACTTCACGCAACTTATATATTTTGTAGCGGGATTCCAGCTCTACCGCGAGCTGTGCCAGCAAGGGGCTTGCGCTTAAAAGGTCTAAATTATTAAACGGCGTTTCACGCACAAAGCTCAGAGCGGGTTCCGCACTGGCAAACCAAGTAGACGCGCTTTGCCGCAATAGCTGTGCGATATTGGCATCCGGGCTGGGAATGTTGGCCGCATGGATATCCAGCCCTAGATAATAGCTGCTATTGCCTTGTACATCTAAATCCACTACCAAAGTACGCAACCCTTGATCTGCGCTGATCGCGGCCAGGTTGCAGGTGATGCTGGATTTTCCGACACCCCCTTTTTGATTAAACACTACACGTCTCATATATACGCTCGCTGTTTTGGGTTGTTGTGTTGGGCGGTTTATGGGGAGCGATTTAGGGCCGAGCTTAAACCTAAAAACCTCAGTTGGATCACCCAAGTCTGCGCAACCCCTTGACCCGCCTAGTAAATGTTAAAAAATTCGAACAACCAATAAGGTTGCCCTTCATTTTTAACATTCACTATTCGAACCAATGGCTTACACAGCTTTTGGGCGCTCAACTGAGGTTTCTAGGTTAAAACCATACTTTTCCAGATCTGAACTAGACTCAAGCTTATAACACCAAAGCCCCCACTTGGGATTGTGTCATAGCCGAACTGTTTTGTTCACGTATAGAGACCATCTGCCTGCCGATGTTAGCCAAAGCGCGTCATTTCCTAGTTTTATTACTGCTTATTTTGCAGTTGGTTGGCGTGCGTGCGCAGGCGGCGCAGTATCGTTTTGAACGGTTAATGACGAGTGATACGGTATCTGTAGCGGCTACTAATGCCATTTATCAAGACCATCAAGGATTTATGTGGTTTGCCGGTAGCACAGGGCTTGCTCGGTATGATGGCAACGAATTTGAAATTTTCCAGCACGACCCTAAAAACCCAGCCAGCCTTAGCGCTAATTTTATTTGGGATGTCATTGAAGACGAAGACAACCTTTGGGTTGCCACGCATAAAGGATTAAACCAATTTGACCGCAGCAGTCAAAAATTTACCCGTTATTTAAGCGATCCTTCCAATCCGGGCAGTTTGGTGCATGACGACATTGCCCGCTTATATGTAGATAGCAAAAATAGATTGTGGGTGGGTACGCGGGCGGGCTTGGATGAATATCTTTCTGCATCACATTCTTTTGCGCATCATTCATTACCAATACCTCAAAGTTCTGGCAAAGATCAAAAAATTATTACTGCTATTTACGAAGACCAAAAAAAACGCCTGTGGGTTGGCGTGCAGGGGCGCGGCATTTTTATTCGCGATGAAAATAAAAAAGAATTTGAAGTGTTTAGCCTCCCTGGCACACTTAATTTTGACCTGTTAAATGCCACGGTTCGCGACGTAAAACAAGATAAAGAAGGCTTGTTGTGGTTGGCTACGGATAATGGCTTGTTAAAAATAGATGAAGCCAAAAATACCACTGTGTTGTATCAACATGAAGAAAACAACAAACACAGCCTACGGGATAACCGTCTTTGGAAATTAATGCTCGATAAAGAACAAAATGTGTGGATTTCCAGTGACCAGGGCGGTGTGGCGGTTTATATCCGCAGTGCCGACCGTTTTGACCGTTATGAACACGACCCGTATAACGCGGACTCTGTTAACTCGGATAAAGTGAGGCAAATTTATCAAGATAGATTGGGTGATTACTGGGTTGGGTTATTTCCGGTGGGTGTGGATTATATTAATGCCGAAGTAGCCAATATTACTATTTATCGCCATCAGCCCGACCAACCCAAAGGCTTGCCCAACGATGCCTTATTGAGTATGTACCCGGCATTTGGTAACTCCGTGTGGATAGGTTCAGAAGCGGGTTTATCATTATTTGATACGGCAAAAAAAGAATTTACTAATTTTTCCCACGACGCTAACAACCCCAAAAGCATCAGCGCTAATGCGGTGTTATCCATGACCAAAGATATATACGGTAGTTATTGGTTTGGCACTTGGTCCGGTGGGCTTAATCGGTTTAATGAAAAGGATCAAACCTTCGAGCGCTTTATGCCGCAGGCGGATAACCCTAACTCACTTAGCTCCAGTTATATTTGGGGGTTATTGGGTGATAAAGAGGGTAATTTATGGATTGGTACGGAAGCGGGAAGCCTGGATAAATACGCTATATCTACCGGGAAATTTACCCATTATGTGCCCAATGAAACGGACCCAAAAGCGCTCAGTGGGCGTTATATTCGCGCCATAGTGCAAGATAGCGATGGCGATATTTGGGTGGGCACTTTAAATGGCCTTAATAAATTTAACCCAGGCGATGAAAGTTTTACGCGTTATCAGCATGATGGCAATGTGTCCACTAGCCTGCCGCATAATTCGGTTGGTTATATTTTTGAAGATTCTAACCATCATTTATGGGTAGCAACTGAAAATGGCGCTGCTCAATTCGATAAAAAAACCGGTGTATTTACCCGTTACTCGGTGGCTCAGGGCTTGGCCCATGAATCTGTTACCGCCATCACCGAAGATACAGAAGGTAATATTTGGTTTGCCACACTAAAGGGTTTAAGCCGTTTTAACCCAAAAACCCAAGCATTTCGCACCTTTTCTAAAGCGAATGGGCTTGCGGGTAATATTATGAGCAAACCCGTTATTTATGCAGCGCCAGATGGTTTATTGTTGGTGGGCTCCACTCAGGGTTTGGCGGTATTTAACCCTTCTAATTTGTTGGAAAACGCTTTGGTGCCACCGGTATTTTTAACCGGGTTTAAAATATTTAATAAAAATGTTCCTATTGCCCCGGAGGGGGATTTGTTAAATCGGCACATTCATAGTGTAAATAAAATCCATTTAAATTACCATCAAACCATGTTCTCCTTGGATTTCTCGGCGTTAAATTTCCGTAATTCGAAAGAAAACCAATATCGATTCAAAATGGAAGGTTTCGATAATGATTGGATTGATGCCGGTGAGTTGCGTAGCGCAACCTATACCAATTTAAACCCAGGTGATTACCGGTTTATGGTGGTGGGTTCGAATAATAACGGCGTGTGGAATCAACTGGGCGCAGCTGTAGATATTCGAGTATCACCACCGCCTTGGCGCACACCGTATGCATATTGTTTTTATGCGCTGATGGTGATTGGCCTTATTTATATGTTTGTTCGCTCCCAGCGTCTTAAGGTGCAATATGAACAGGAAAAAGTCCTACAACTGCAAGCACTAAATAAATTAAAAGACGAATTTTTGGCTAATACGTCCCATGAATTACGCACGCCACTAAATGGCATTATTGGTATCGCTGAAGCCCTAGTGGACGATAATGGGGAGGAATTGGGAGCGCGTGTTTTAGCGCAGTTACAAATGATTGCGCAAAGCGGGCGGCGCTTATCAAACCTTGTGAATGATATTTTAGATTTCTCACGGATGCGCCATAAGGGCTTTGATTTACGCTTGCGCTCAATTAATGTGGTTAATCTTACCAATTCTGTTGTGAGTATGACGCTGCCCTTGGCGCGCAAGAAAAACCTACAGGTATTCTGCGAATTAAATGAAAACCTTTCCCGTGTGGCGGCAGATGAAGAGCGCTTGGAGCAAATTCTTTATAACCTCATTGGTAATGCGATTAAATTTACTTTGCAAGGGCATATCCGTATATCGGCCCATGAAGAAAATAACCATGTTTATGTCACAGTGGCCGATACGGGAATTGGTATCCCTGAGTCTGAATTGGTCAGTATTTTTGATTCTTTCTCCCAGGTAAAAGGTGATGCCACCCGTGAATTTGAAGGCACGGGCCTAGGGTTGGCGGTGACTAAAAACTTAGTTGAATTACACGGCGGCACGATTACGGTTAAATCGACTTTAGGTAAAGGCTCTGAATTTACCTTTAATTTACCTGTAGCCATGAATGATTTGGAACAGGATGAATATCGCCCTAACGATTCCCGGTTACGCTCGGTTATTGAGGTGATGGCACCGGAAGCCTCGGTTGAAGCAGAAGTTAATTATGAAGAATCTAAAGAGCTTAATGGTTTTAAACCGCACATTTTAATCGTTGATGACGATACGATTAACCGCCAAGTGTTAATTAGCCAGTTGGGTTCGGCGAGTTATCGCTTTAGTGAAGCCATTAATGGTGAAGACGCCATTAACGCTGTGATGCAAGATTTCTCGATTGATTTGGTGTTGTTGGATGTCATGATGCCCAAAATGACCGGGTACGATACCGCTCAGCGCATCCGTAAAATTCGCCAAAGACAAGATTTACCGATAATTTTCATCACCGCTAAACACTTCGCCACCGATTTACTCACCGGTTTTGGCGTGGGTGGGAATGACTTTTTAACCAAGCCCGTCTCTAAACCCGAGTTACTTTCACGCGCTAAAACCCATTTGGATTTATCGCGCATTACCCGCAACTTGGAAAAAATCGTTGAGGAGCGTACCAATACTATTAAAGAAGCCAATCGGGCGCTTGAGACGATCAATAATATTGTGAATTTAATTAATCAACAAACCACCATTGATGGTTTGGTTGAAATTATGTTGCAAGAATCGATTAGTTTGTTGGACACCACAGACTTAGGCGCTTTTTGGTTGCTGGATGAAAACCTTAATGAGTTTAAATTAATTTCTGTACATAACCGCAATGATGGCATCTGTGAAATAAGAAGTGATATTGATGCCGTTGCGGTGGCGCGTTGTTGTGCGGCTGCGGATTTATTTGTGTTACAGGCCAGTGATTACCCTATTTTTATGACCCACTCCGGCACCATTGATGCGGCCTTGGTGGTGGCTATTCGAGTTGAAGGAAAATTAACGGCATTGTTGGCGTTGGTTAATCAGCAAGGCTCCGGTCAATTTGACCCTAAAATGTTACTGGCACTTGGTCGTTTGCAAATTCACGCGGTTTCAGCGGTGTCTAAAGCGCGGATGCTTGAGGTGCTTAAAATACAAAATACGCGCTTGGAGCAAACCAGTTTTACCGATCAGCTAACAGGATTAAGTAATCGTCGCCATCTGATTAAAAATATTGATAGCGATTTAGTGCTTTGCGCACGCAAATATGAGTCGTCAAAAAACTCCGCACACAAGCCATTAAATTCCGATATGGTTTTTATGCTTATTGATATTGACCACTTTAAAATGGTTAATGACACCTATGGGCATAATGCTGGTGATATTTTGTTGCGGCAATTTTCTGGCCTGTTGAAATCGGTTTTTCGTGAAACCGATTATATTGTGCGCTGGGGCGGTGAGGAGTTTATGGTGGTGGTGCGTTTTTGTGAGCGTGAAGACGCCGCATTACTGGCCGAGCGTTTCCGTTTGTTGGTGGAGCAAACCGCCTTTGATATTGGCAACGATTTGGTGTTGCATAAAACCTGTTCCATTGGATTTTCGTGTTTTCCTTTTTATCCAGGCATGGAAGAGGAAATCACCTGGGAGCAAGTGGCCGACATTGCAGATAAAGCACTTTATGCCGCCAAAAAGACCACGCGCAACGCGTGGGTGGGTGTTTGGGCGCGGCATTTAGGTGAGAATAAATTGCCCTACGCGCATCTTATCGGCTGTCCTGAATTGTTTGAACAGATGGAGGGTATTTGTGTGCAGGCGTCTATCCCTAAAGAGCAGCCGTTGATTTGGAATGAGTTGTGTGTGCCTAAATAAAAACAATTTATTCGGAAATAAAAAAGCCCTCTTGCGAGGGCTTTTTTATTGGTGCAGTAAAAGGTTTTATTGAACCGCAGTGCCTGAGCCTACGGTGTAATCGCAGCCGATGGTTTCTTTGGACACCACTACATCATCCAACGTAACTTCATTGGATGCGTTGCTGAAGCTCTGCCAGCCAAAAATAACTTCTTTAAATTTACCGCTCATCCAGGTGGCAGAAAGGCTACCGTTAGCCCAGTCACTGCCTGAAGTAATGGAATGCACCAGTGTGCCATTGGCATAAGCGTAAACAGAGTTGTAGGCCATATCGCCACGGAAGGCTACTTCAATGCAATGCCAGGTGTTGGCAGCTAAAACAGGCCCTTTGCCCCATTGGTCCATTTTGGGTGCGATGTTATCGGTGGGTACTTCATTGGTGCCGATGACGCCTTTAATCTCACCAAAACGAATTTCATTGTTGGCATCGCCCGATTTTGCGCGCACGCCCATGAGTGTTTCGTGGTTGGCACCGGGGTTTTGCCCCAGTTGACGCTTGGATTTAACCCAAGCGCGCATAAATACTTTGTTGGTTCCCGCCGGGAGCGCATGGGTGATCATAGAAGGATTTTGCCCGCCTTTAATTAATAACGCACGGTTGCCCACTTTGGCGCCGGAGACCACTGTGATGTATTTGGTGGCGTCGATATGGCTGGGGTTTTGTTGATATTCCACAAAATAATCCCAACCCTTAGGGAATTTACCCAATTCGGCAAATTCAAAACTGTCTTCAAACAAAATGGCGCCAGCGTTACCGCCACCGGAGGTGCTGCTGGAGCTGGATGAACTGCTGGAGCTTGAGCTTGAGCTTGAAGAAGAGCTTGAAGAACTGCTGCTGCGGCCCGAAGACGAGCTGCTGGATGAGCTACTTGAACTGCTCGATGAGCTGCTGGAGGTGGAGGAAGAGCTGCTGGAGCTAGATGAGCTGCTTGAAGAACTTGAGCCTTCTGTGTTGCCGGTGCAGGCGCTGATGGCGGCGGCAAGTAAACATACGGAAAGGGTTTTTAAGCGATTGGTGTGTGCTGCCATTGGCGTAAAAAGAACAGGGGTTAAGCCGGAAGATGTGCGCATTTTAAATACCGTAAGTAAAATCACAGGGTTGATGAGAGGCTGTTTATGGATGGAGAACTAATAGTTCACTTTACCATTGGGCATTATTAAGTGGTGTGATTGTGTTTGCATTCACAGGCTTGGAATAAGCGTGCTTTGCTGTGGTTTTATCGGGGTTTTTAGTAAATCATGATTGCTGCTAAGGCTTGTCGGTGGAGCGTTTTTCATTTATTTGAACGTAGGGTAATACTTCGACAGAATTAAGGCTTACCCGCGCTGAGTTGTTAGTTCAAGAGTATTCCGTAGAGTATTTTTTGTTTTTCGATTCGAATTAATTTTTTAATTATTTGAAAATTTTAGGTGTTAGGTTGAATTGCTGTAACTATTCAGCACAATTTCCATTTGATTCACGTCATCCCCGCCTGCGCGGGGATGACGAAAAAATGTGCTGAATAGTTACGAATTGCTGCGGTTGTCCAATGATTGAATCTGTACGGTTTTTTATAAAAATTCGAGCACCCATTTGCGGGCTTTTGCGCTCGCCAAATATTTATAAAAAACCACGTATATAGCCTACGTTTTTGTCATCCTGGCAACGCATTCAACGCAGGGTTTGAAGTTCAAAAACATACAGCGATTTATGGGTGAAAATTCAAATCAAACGCTGTGCCGCCGCGCCTCAACGTGTACAATCGCCGCCCTTTTGCGCCGCGCCGCGCCACTACACGCCCGGCACTCACTTCCCCTTTATAGCAATGCTCACTCAATATGCGGCTAACCTGCATTCATATCACTGGCTTTAAGTCGTTTGCCGAGCCAACCGCGCTTAATTTCGCCAGTAATCGCACGGCTATTGTGGGGCCGAACGGGTGTGGTAAATCGAATGTGATTGACGCTGTGCGTTGGGTGATGGGCGAGTCTTCGATAAAACATCTGCGTGGCGATACCATGACGGATGTGATTTTTAACGGCTCAAAAAATAGACGCGCCCAGGGCGCAGCCAGTGTTGAGCTGGTGTTTGATAACACTGAGAGCCGGTTAACCGGCCAGTTTGCCGCGCTGGCTACGCTTGCGATTAAGCGCCGCCTTAGCCGCGATGGCGACAATCAATTTTTTATAAATGGTGAAAAATGCCGCCGCCGCGATGTGACTGATTTATTCAGCGGTACAGGGCTTGGCCCTCGCGCTTACGGCATTATCGAGCAGGGCACCATTGCGCGTTTGATCGATGCCAAGCCGGATGAGCTGCGCAGTTTTATTGAAGAAGCCGCAGGCATCACACTCTATAAAGACCGCAAACGCGAAACCGCACAGCGCATTGAGCGAAGCCGGGATAATCTCACACGTATTAATGATATTGCTCAGGAGGTGCAGAAGCACATCGACAAGCTGGCGGAGCAAGCTCAAACAGCGGCACAGTTTCGTTTGTTAAAACAGCGTATTCGCGAAGCTCAAAGCCAACAAAAGGCGTTGCAATGGCAAAAATTGCAGGATGCACTGGCCGAATGTGAGCTGAAATTGCAGCAATTTGTACAGCAGCAGTTGGAGTTGCAGCAGGCGCAGAGCAGCATTCAACAGCAGCAGGAATACTTAGCGGCACAACAAACACACTGTCTTGAAGCGCAGGAGGGCGCAAGCGAACAGATGGTTCAGCTTAGCCAATCCATTGCCCAGCACCAAACCCACACGGCGCAGCAGCAGGCGCAGTACAGGCTTTGGCAGCAGCAGGAGGGCGAAATCGCCCAGGAGTTGTTGGCGCTTGCGCGGTTACAGGTTGAAAGCATGGAGGCGGCGCAGGCGCGTACACGGGCGCAGGTTGAATTCACTGAAAAACTACACCGCGCCCAGGCTGCTCAGGCCGAGTTATTAACGCAGCGCCAACAAGCCCAGGCACAACAAAAGCAGCTGGCGGAGGCACTCGCCAGGGCCGAGCAGGATATGCAGGCGGTAGCGCACAAACAACAGCTGCTTGATAGCCAACAGCAGGCATTAAACTCGCAAATTGAAACGGCGGCGGCTCAGCGGGCTGAACGCGAGCAAGCCGTACAAGCGCTTGAAGCCAGTAAGAATACGGCGGTTATGATGGATGGCGCTGCGGCTGTGGTAGATGGCGCTGCGGCAACATCACTAGACGCGCAATTAATGGCGGCGCAGCAGGCTTATGATGCGCAGTTGGCCGCTCTGCAACAGGCATGTTGTCAGCGGGCTTTTATCGCTGGGCGGTTAGGCTTGCTGGCGGGGCTGGACCCGAATGGCAACTTCGATAATGCCTCATGGCGTTTCGAGGCTGAAAGTCTTTGGCAAGATTCATGGCCGAATTTATGTAAAGACACCTGGGCCGCAGCGGAACCTTGGTTGCACCCCTGGATAAGCGCGCGCATTTGGGCGGGCAGTTGGGAGCAGGCGAGCGCCGAAGTTCAAGCGCCCGCATTCCTCATGAAGCCGGATGCAGACACCCAAGCTGTTACCCACTGGTTGAATTCCTGGCAGCCGGTTGCCGACCGCCCGGCGGCGTTGGCAGCGTTGCAGCATTCACCCCAGGGCGTATTTTTCACGCCATTGGGTGAGGTATTTGCTCAGGATTGGCTGTATTTGCCTGCCCCAGGAGCAAGCCGCCTCAACCTTCAAGAGCGCCGCGCAGAATTAGCCGCGCTGACGGCAAGCATTACGCAGCAAACCTGCGCACTGCAAAAACTGCACACCCACAAAACCGTGCTGCAAGCACAGCACACGCAGCTTTGGCACCAGCAGATGGCGCAGGATTATCAACAAGTAAGCCTGGCAAGCGCACAGAATGAATACACGCTGGCCGAAAACCACTGGCAGCAATTAAACCAAACGATGCAAACCCTAACCGCGCAACATCTGCCGTTGGAGCAGGCGCATAGCGAACTGAATTCATTAATCACCCGCCTGAACGCGCAAATCCACGCCGTCTGCGCGCCGTTGGAACACTGGGCTGCGCAGGAGCAAGCGCTCAACACCCGTATCGAGTCGCTTCAAACCAATATTCAGCGCGAGCACGCCTGTGATCTTGCGGCGCAGCCTGTGGCGCAGCGCTTAACCGATCAACAGCAGCGCTTGCAGCTAAAACAAAACGAACTGCACGCAAAAATCGCCCAAGGGCAAGCGTTGAATGAACCGCAAAACGCGCTACAGGCGCAGTTGGAACAGGCGCAAACACAATTGGCCGCGTTAAAAACGCACTACAGCCAAACGGAAAAACAGCTTAAAAACCTACACAGCGAGGATAAATCCCTGCGCGGGCGTCAAGAACAACTGCGTGTAGACTGGGAAACCGCCAAACTTCAAACCCAAGCGCTGCGCATCGAGCAGCAGGGTTTGCTGGGCGAATCATTTGACATCACCGCAGCCTTAGCTATGCTCCCTGCGCAAATTGACGGCGAACAACTCAGCGCGGCACTTATTGCCGATAAAACTGAACTTGAAGCCCTCGGGCCTGTTAATCTTGCCGCCCTGGAAGAGTACGAACAGGCCCGCGAGCGAGCACGCTACTTGCAACAACAGCAAACAGATTTGCATCAAGCACTTGAATGCTTGGAAAATGCCATCAAACAGATCGACCGTGAAACCCGTCAACGTTTTAAGCAAACCTTTGATGCGGCCAACGAAGGCCTGAGGGAATTATTTAGGAGGAAATGCCTATTTAGAATTAACCGGTGAAGATCTTTTATCCGCAGGCGTCGCCATCATGGCCCAGCCACCCGGCAAAAAGAACAGCACCATACATTTATTATCCGGTGGCGAAAAAGCACTCACAGCCCTGGCGCTGGTCTTTGCGCTGTTTCGCCTCAACCCTGCACCTTTTTGTCTCCTCGATGAAGTAGACGCCCCTTTGGACGATGCCAACGTGGGGCGTTTTGCCCGTTTAGTTGAGACTATGGCGCAGCAAGTACAATTTATTTTTATCACCCATAACAAAATAGCGATGGAGATGGCCGAACACCTTTTGGGTGTGACCATGCAAGAGGCCGGGGTTTCCCGTGTGGTCAGCGTCGATATCGCTTATGCGGCTGAATTAGCCGCCGATTGAGGAAAAATAGAAGAATGCGTGAATGGCTTATTGTAATTAGTGTTTTATTAATCGCTGGAATATTGTTGGACGGCTGGCGCCGTATGCGCACGCCGCGTATAAAAATGGCGCGACAAGAAATAGATGCCAACGATTCCCTGAATTTAACCGAAGACCCACCACTGACCAGTGAATTCCCAAGCGGTGGCGCACGTATAGCGGCGGTGCGTAACGATAACGACGCAGAACACATCCTGCACAATGTGCGGCAAAAACATGTGCAGTCGAAAAAAACACTGGGCGCACGGCGCGAAGGTTCCGAGTGTGAAATCATTGAAAAAGTACCCCAAACCACTCAGCGCGACCCGCTGCCGAATTTAATCACCGCATTTTCAAAACGTACACAAGCCCCTTCGCCCAGTGCGCCCATCCCAAGCCCAGATTTAAAAAAACTCGATGCCGAATTAGACGACTTATTCCCCGAGAGCAAAAATGTTGTAGTAAAACCAGAAGAAAAACTGCCCAGCAAATCGAAAACACCCCCGATAGCGCAGCCACCTGCCGAGCCGCAAGAAGTGTTGGTGATGCACATCATGGCGCCGCGCGGCGGCAATTTTTTGGGCGAGGAATTATTGCCACTATTAATGCAATTACATCTGCGTTTTGGTGCGATGGATATATTTCATCGCCACGTCCATGAAGACGGAACCGGCCCAATATTATTTAGCCTTGCCAATATGGTTAAACCGGGCACCTTTGAATTATCCAGCATGAATGATTTTGAATCGCCGGGTTTAAGTTTATTTATCACTCTGCCCTGTGGCGAAGAAGCCATGCACGCCTTTGCGCTCATGGCACAAGCGGCAAAAGTGATTACACAAGGCTTAGGCGGTGAATTAAAAGACGAAGCGCGCAACAATATGACGCAACAAATATTCGAGCACTATAAAGAGCGTGTATCGGAATTTGAGCGTAAATCACGGCTGCGGAAAGCCAGTTTTTAATTTTGATCGTATCTTCAATAAAAATTGTAACTGCTCAGCCTGCTTTATATTTTCGTGCGTTATTCCTGATTCATTGCGCCCCTGCGTGGTGAAATGGTGCAGTTATTTTTAAATGCTCAAAACAGTAACTAAAAATTAACAACACCCTAACTAGCTGGGTTTTTTGAGGTGAATTCAAGGTGAATATGGAACTTGAAGCGGCAAGGCTGCGTGTTGCTGAATTAACGCAAGAAATTACAAAAGCCAACCAAGCCTATTACGCCTTGGATAACCCATCAATACCCGATGCTGAGTACGATCGGTTATTCCACGAATTAAAAACCCTAGAAACACAATATCCCGCACTGCGCACCGCATTTTCACCCAGCCAACGTGTGGGCGCGCCGCCGCTCAAAGCCTTTGGTGAAGTCAGCCATTTTATTCCGATGTTATCTTTGGATAACGCCTTTACCCAAGAAGATTTGTGGGCCTTTGATAAACGCATTAAAGACCGTTTAAAAACCGATAAACCCTTGGTGTATTGTTGTGAGCCAAAATACGACGGTATCGCGGTAAGCCTTTTATATGAGCACGGTATTTTAGTGCGTGGTGCCACCCGAGGGGATGGTAGTGTAGGTGAAGATATTACGCAAAATGTGCGCACCATTCGCAGTATCCCGCTTAAATTAAATGGCAGCGCCTGGCCCGAGCGTTTGGAAGTGCGCGGCGAGATTTACATGACAAAAACCGGCTTTGCAGCATTAAATGAACAGGCGCGCAAAAATGGCGAAAAATTATTTGTTAATCCACGCAATGCCGCAGCCGGTAGTTTGCGTCAATTGGACAGCCGTATCACTCAAGCGCGCCTATTATTTATGTGTGCTTATTCTGTGGGTTTGGTAGAGGGTGGTGCAATCGCCGATGAGCATTTTGCATTGCTCAATCAATTAAATTCCTGGGGGTTTTCCACCAGTAGCGAAATTACAGTGGCGGAAAATATCCAAGCCTGCTGGGATTATTACCAACACATTATGCAAAAACGCAGTCAATTACCGTTTGATATCGACGGCGTAGTATTTAAAATTAATTCTGCTCAATTACAGCAACAATTAGGTTTTGTTTCCCGCGCACCGCGCTGGGCCATCGCCCATAAATTCCCCGCACAAGAAGAAATTACCCGTTTATTAGACGTGGATTTTCAAGTGGGGCGCACAGGCACTATCACGCCGGTGGCACGTTTAGAGCCTATATTTGTTGGCGGCGTTACCGTGAGTAATGCCACCTTGCATAATAAAGACGAAATAATGCGTTTAGGCGTGTGTGTTGGCGATAGCGTCGTGGTACGTAGAGCCGGTGATGTGATCCCGCAAATTGTATCGGTAGTGCTAGAGCGCCGCCCCGATTCGGTTAAACCCATCGTGTTTCCCAGCCTGTGTCCCGCCTGCGGCAGCACACTGCGAGAAGATGAAACCGACGTGGCGATTCGCTGCCCAGCAGGCACATTGTGTGTGGCGCAAAATAAAGAAGCCATTAAACACTACGCCAGCCGCACGGCTATGGATATAGAGGGCCTGGGTGAAAAACTGGTGGAGCAATTAGTTGATAGCGGCCTAGTAAAAACCATTGCCGACATTTACTTTTTGTCGGTTGATCGCGTGGCCGGTTTAGAGCGCATGGGGGAAAAATCCGCCGAAAATTTAATAGCCGCCATTCAAACCAGCAAAAAAACCACCTTAGCCCGTTTTTTATATGCCTTAGGCATCCGTGAGGTAGGGCAGGCAACGGCGGTTAACCTGGCCAATTATTTTAAAACCGTGGCGGTACTGCAAACGGCAACATTTGATGAGCTGCAAAAGGTAGCCGATATTGGCCCGGTAGTGGCACAGAATATTGCAGAGTATTTTCAAGAAGATAAAAATAAAAAATTAATCGAGAATTTGTTGGACGCAGGCATCAACTGGCCCGAAATCGCAGCCAACAGTTTAGCCGCACCGCTAAGCGGGCAAACCTGGGTGCTCACCGGCGCACTCACACAGCTCACCCGTGAGGAAGCCAAAGAGCGCCTGCAAGCCTTGGGAGCCAAAGTGGCGGGCAGCGTATCGGCAAAAACCCACTGCGTGGTAGCCGGTGAAGCCGCCGGGTCAAAATTAGTGAAGGCACAGGAATTAAATATTCAAATATTGAACGAACACGAATTGCTCGAGGTGCTAAATAACGCGATGGTTTAGGTGAAAATACATCCTGCATGCGCTCTATTTTATTTCCGATGAAAATCCACTTTCCCTATCCGTGGGGTTGCGCCTTCAGCTATCACAAAAACCGAATATCCGAAGATGCTCTAAATAATTAGAACCTAATCTAGCGTAGGAAATTACAGTGTTTCTAAATCATTTTAATTGGCAAGCCATTGCGCTTGTTTTTATATCTATATTGCTGCAAGCCTGCGCCACCTCAACGCCTGCAAATCGGCAAAATATCTGTTCGCTGTTTGAAGAAAAATCAGGTTGGTATAAAGATGCCAAAAAAGCGGCAGATAAATGGCAATCCACCGTGCCGGTTATTATGTCTATCATGTATCAAGAATCGGCCTTTGTAGCCAAGGCTAAGCCTGCACGCACAAAAATATTATGGATTTTCCCCGGCCCGCGCCCCTCCGACGCTTATGGATACCCGCAAGCGCTGAACAATACCTGGGATTGGTACCAAGAAAACACCGGCCATTACAGCGCGCGCCGCCACGATTTTTCCGATGCCGCCGATTTTATTGCCTGGTATAACTGGCAGAGCAACCAGCGGGCGGGGGTTGCTTTTACCGATTCGTATAATTTGTATTTGGCTTATCACGAAGGGCATGGCGGTTTTAAGCGCGGCACGTATAAAGGAAAAACTTGGTTGTTAAATACCGCAAAAACCGTAGCTGCGCGCACGGCAAATTACGATGCACAACTGAAAACATGTCAGGAGCAACTTGAAGCGCGTCGAGGGTGGTTTTAAGGTTTTATTTTCCATCCGATTTTAATTGCACTATGTAAAGGCTGACCAAGGCTGACCATGAACGAATTGATACACCTCAAAGACGCCGATCTCCCCAGTACACCGATAAAACTCGTGTATTTTGATATCGACGGCACATTGTTAAATCAACACGGCGAATACCCCAGCCAATTAAAAACTGCCATAGCACGCATACAGCATTTGGGTATAAAAACCGCAGTGGCCTCAGGCCGCCCACGCTTTGCCGCCCAATGGCTCATTGATGATCTAGGCTTAAATGCCCCCGGCGTGTTTTGCACCGGAGCACATATTTATTCGCCGGAGCAACAACAGCATTTAGTGCAACATTTTTTACCCTTAGAAACGCTGCAAAAATTATTAGCGGCCGTGCGCCATTTTGATATTTATTATGAACTGTACACTGCCGAGCATTTTTACATTGAGCGCGATACCGCAGCTTATATTCGCGCAACCCACGCCCAACATTTGCGGGTAATGCCATCGGTAAAGCATTTTGACGAAATAATAGGCCAAGAACCGGTTATTAAATTGTTAATAGGTGCCAACCAACCAGCCGACATTACAGCGCTGCATCAGTTAGAGCAGATATTTTCAGAGGAATGTATTTTTGCTTACGCGGGGCTGCCTGCGTATCCTGAATGGGTATTTGCCAGTATCATAGACAAACGCGCAGATAAAAAAACTGCATTTAATTATCTGTTAACCCATCATCAGTTGTCTGCCGAACAGGTAATGAGTTTTGGTGATGCGCAATCGGATAAACAATTTTTGCAGGCTGCCGGAGTAGGTGTTGCGATGGGCAATGCATCGGCTGATGTGAAGGCAACAGCGCGGTTCACCACCAAAGCCGTATGGGACAATGGAATCGCTTATGCGTTGGAGCGTTTAATTCCTGGTTGATAAATTTGGCATTTACGCCATCAGTACTCTCTTTGCTGCCCTATACTGATAATAACCTCAATTGCTTTAAATCCTGTGGGTGCTAGCACCTATTGAAGCAATATACGGAGGCACTGTATGGGTTTTATAAAAGACTAAAAACCAATCAAGGTGAAATATGATTAATTACCGGATCCCCAAACGGGACATGATGTTTGTATTGTTTGAATTGTTGGATTATGAACAACACCTTCAAACATTGGGCGGCCCTGACGCGCTCAGCCGTGATGTGGTTGAAGCGATCGTGGATGAATGCGGTAAATTTTGCGAAAACGTAATCGCCCCCTTAAATTCTTCTGGGGATAAAGAAGGCTGCCATTGGCACGATGGTGCCGTGACCACCCCTAAAGGCTTTAAAGAGGCCTATCAACATTATGTAGCGGGCGGTTGGCCTTCCATGACGCACCCGGTTGAATTCGGTGGACAAGGGTTGCCTGTGTCCATGGAAACATTGGTGAGCGACATGGTGGGCGGCGCCAACTGGGCCTGGGGCATGTACCCAGGCTTATCCCACGGTGCCATGCACACATTAAGCTTGCACGGTACAGCGGAACAAAAAGCCGTGTATTTAACAAAATTAGTGGCCGGCAGTTGGACGGGCACCATGTGCCTTACTGAAGCCCATTGCGGCACCGACCTGGGTATGTTGCGTACCAAAGCGGAGCCACAAAGTAATGGCAGTTACCATATCAGCGGCAGCAAAATATTTATCTCCGCAGGGGAGCACGATCTTACGGAAAACATTGTGCACATTGTGTTGGCGCGCCTACCCAATGCGCCGGAAGGCACTAAAGGTATTTCGTTATTTATTGTGCCTAAATTTTTGCCCAATGAGACCTTCGGTGTGGGAGCGCGTAACGCGGTTAGCTGTGCTTCTATTGAACATAAAATGGGTATTCACGCTAACGCAACGTGTGTTTTAAATTTTGATAATGCGGTAGGTTTTTTAATTGGCGAGCCACATCGCGGTTTGCATTACATGTTTACTTTCATGAATAACGCGCGTTTAGGTACGGCAGTACAAGGTTTAAGCCACGCGCAATTGGGTTTTCAAAAATCATTGAATTACGCGCGCGAACGTTTGCAGTCCCGCGCACTTTCCGGCGCTAAAAACCCCACAGGCCCTGCTGACCCTATTATTGTTCACCCGGATGTACGCCGCATGTTGCTCACGCAAAAAGCAATGGCGGAGGGCGGGCGAATGCTGGCGTATTCCATCGCTTTATTGGTTGATAAAGACGCCTGCGCCGCAGATGAAACGGAGCGCAAAGAAGCCGGTGAATTATTGGCCCTATTAACACCGATTGCCAAAGCGTTTATGACGGAAACCGGTTTTGAATGTGCAAGCCTTGCCCTGCAATGTTTTGGTGGCCACGGTTATATTCAAGAATGGGGCGTGGAGCAAAATCTGCGCGATAGCCGCATCGCTATGTTGTATGAGGGAACGACCGGTATTCAAGCGTTGGATTTATTGGGCCGTAAAATTTTAATGACGCAAGGTGAAAGCCTAAAACGATTTACTAAAATAATTCATAAATTTTGTAAAAGCCACGAAGGCAACGCTCAAATGGCCGAATTTATTGAACCGCTCGCAGCTAAAAATAAAGAGTGGGGTGAGCTGACTATGCACATTGGTATGAAAGCTATGAGCAACCCAGATGAAGTGGGGGCTGCGGCGGTGGATTATTTAATGTTTTCAGGCTGTGTCGCTTTTGCCTATTGGTGGGCGCGTGCGGTTGAAATTAGTTTACCTAAACAAGAACAACCTTTTTATGCCGCTAAAATAACCACCGCACGGTTCTTTTACCAACGTATTCTGCCGCGCACTTTAACGTACGCTGCGGCTATGAAAGCAGGGGCTGATAGTGTGCTCAGTATGGATGCGGAACATTTTTTGTTTGAATAAATATTTTTAAATTGTGCGCGAATAAAAAGCCTCAGTTAGTGGTTTTAACCAATAGCCGGGGCTTTTTTGTTTGCGGTATAAATTCCTAGGCTAGCGCCCCCACAGCCGCCTTCATACCTGAGCGGTGCATACGCTCCAACCATTCTGCGGTGGCGTTTAAAAGTGCTGTGTTATTGCGTAAATCGGCGCCAAACACCGGCTCAAAAGCAAAAAATTCGGCCACTAATGCCTGTGCATTATTTTTATGTTTCTGGGTTATTTGCATTAATGGCTGTGAAAGTGGGTCTGAAATACTAATGGGGTTTTGGTGTTCGTCGCTGCCATCTAAATAGCGTATCCAAGCGGCCAGCGCAAAAGCAAATAATTGAATATCACCCTGCTGTTTAATTAAATCACGCACACTGTTTAGCCAGCGCTGAGGAATTTTTTGCGAGCCGTCCATAGCAATTTGCCCGGTGCGGTGTTGCAAGCCGGGATTGCTAAAACGCTCGATTAATTGTTGTTGATATTCCGTTAAATCAAAATTTTGCGGTGCCACCAGCGTGCCGGCTGCTTGGGCCATAAAGTTGCGGGCTAAGGCTACAAAAGTTGAGTCCTGCATGACTTGATAAATAGTGGTGTAACCCGCCATAAAACCCGCGTAAGCAAGCAGGCTGTGGCTGCCATTTAATAAACGCAATTTCATGGTTTCATAAGCGGCTACATCTTTTACTAATAATGCGCCTACCTTTTCCCAGGCTGGGCGTTGGTTGCAAAAATTATCTTCAATAACCCATTGTGTAAAAGGTTCTGCTACCACTAAGCCTGCATCGGTAAAATGTAAATTGTCTGCTAGCCATTGTGAATCTGCCTCTGCGGTTGCAGGAACAATACGGTCAACCATCGTTCCTGGAAAGCTAATATTGGCGCCAATCCAAATGGCAAGTTCCGGGTTGATGTGTTGCGCTAATTCAATGACGACCGAGCGGGTAACGGCGCCGTTATGGGGTAAATTATCGCAACTTAAAATACTAATGGGTTCGAGTTTATTTAAAAAACGCTGTAGTAAACCCGCCACTAAAAAACCCGGTGCAGAAATAGGTGCGTGGATATTATTAATGTCGTGTTGAATATCCGGGTGCGCACTATTTAATGTGCCAGATGAGGGCAGGTGGCAATAACCTTTTTCGGTAATGGTGAGCGATATTAATTTAACGCAAGGGTTGGCAATGGCGGCAATAATGGCTGCGGGGTTTTCTGGCCCAACTAATACTTGTAAAACAGAGCCAATAATACAGGGCGTATTTTCTGCACCGCGTTCAAGCACTGTATAAAGGCCATTTTGCGGCTCTAATTGATGTTTAACGCTATCCGAGCGCAAACTGCAACCAATAATACCCCAATCCCCCCCGGTTAAATTCATGACGGCATCGGTATAAAATGCTTGATGTGCGCGGTGAAAAGCACCGATACCCAAATGCACAATCCCCGGTTTTAATGTGTCGCGGTTGTAGCTGGGTTTTTTAAATTTAATCTGCGGTAAATAATCGTTGCAAAGTCGTAACATGGTTTATCTCATGCCTTTAATTAAAGTTTATAAGCTTTTTTAACCAGGTTATAGGTTAAATCCACGGCCAATTCATGGGCTTCAGTTTCATTAATGCGATGTTCTGCAACCAGTTGCGCTAAAAATACACAATCCATACGGCGCGCCACATCGTGCCGTGCGGGAATAGATAAAAATGCCCGCGTGTCGTCGTTAAATCCAACGGTATTATAAAAACCGGCTGTTTCCGTGGTTTGTTCGCGAAAGCGGCGCATGCCTTCTGGGCTATCGTGAAACCACCAGGCAGGGCCTAATTTTAAACAAGGGTAATGCCCCGCTAAAGGCGCTAATTCGCGGCTATAAACGGTTTCATCCAGCGTGAATAAAATAATGGATAAATTTTTCTCGCTGCCGAATTTATCTAACAACGGTTTTAATGCCTGTACAAAATTAGTCGAAGTGGGAATGTCGGCGCCTTTATCGCGGCCAAAACGTGAAAACACATTGGCGTTATGGTTGCGGAAGGAACCCGGATGAATTTGCATGACCAAGCCGTCTTCTAAGCTCATGCCTGCCATTTCTGTGAGCATCTGTGCGCGGAACAGTTCTGCTTCTTGCGCGCTGCATTTATTTTCTAATGCGCGTTTAAATAAGGCTTCGGTTTCGCTCCTGCTGAGGTTTGCGGTTAACGCGGTGGCGTGGCCGTGATCCGTTGCGGTGGCGCCCATGCTGCGGAAGTAGTCACGGCGTTGGCGTAATGCATTTAAATAGCCATTAAAATTAAACGTATCTTCGTTTGTCAGTTCGGCTAATTTTTTTAAATTCGGTAAAAACCCTTCAAAGTCGGGATCCATGACCGGGTCTGGGCGGAATGAGGTAATAACCTGGCCCTTCCAACCGCTGCTTTTAATTTTTTGATGATGGCGTAAATCATCCAGTGGGGATTCTGTTGTGGCTAAACATTCAATATTAAAACGCTCAAATAAAGCGCGTGGTAAAAATTCTGGCGTGGCCAGTTTTGCATTGATGTGATCAAAATACAGATCCGCAGTGGCGGGCGTTAAACAAATATCTAAATCAAAAACATACTGAAATACGTGGTCTAACCACATGCGCGATGGCGTGCCGCGAAATAAATAATAATTATCCGCCAGTAAGCGCCAAATTTTGCGCGCGTCGCCCTCTATGGCTGCGCCATCGTGGGTGGGAATACCTAGGGATTCCAAGGGTATGCCCATGCTGTACAGCATGCGGAATACATAATGATCTGGGCGAATTAATAATTCACTGGCGTTACTGAACGGGGCATTGTCGGCAAACCAACTGGGGTCTGTATGGCCGTGGGGGCTGACTATGGGTAAATTTTTTATTTCTTGGTATAAACGGCGGGCTATATCCCGTTGTGTTGTGTCGGATGAAAATAAGCGGTCGGGATGTAAAGCGAGGGGTTGTGTGTTCATATACAGTACCTAATTGAGAAGGCGTAAAACAAGAAAGCTGTGGATAATACCGTAGTTGGTTAGGTTGCAGAATAGTAAGCGCTTTAAGGCCCTTAATTAATCTTTGCACTCGGTGCTTTAACCGGGATAATGTTTCATTTTTACACAATTTACGGGGTTTTTATGCTGCAAATAGTTTCTGTGGGTGAGGTTATGTTGGAGTTGGCGCCCGCCCATAGTGAAGGTACAAAACGCATCATGGGCTTGGGCTTTGCGGGGGATACTTATAATACGGCTATTTATTTGGCGCGCCTGGGTGTGCCGGTGGGTTATTTCACCCGTTTAGGTGACGATACATACAGTGCGGAGGTGGTCCAGCTGATGGCCGATGAAGGCTTGAATACTAGAGGTATTGAGCGGGTGCCGGGCCGTTCGCCGGGGTTGTATATGATTGCTAACCAAGCCAATGGCGAGCGCAGTTTTACATTTTGGCGCGGGCAATCACCGGCGCGGGAATTGTTTTCAACGGATGCTTCTATCGCTGCATTTATAGATTTAATTCAACATGCGCCCTATGTATATTTTAGTGGAATTACTTTGGGGATTTTAAATGATGTAACCCGTGAAAAATTTTTCGCGCTGTTAAAAGAATACCGAGCAAATGGAGGGAAAATTATTTTTGATAATAATTACCGCCAACAGTTATGGCTAAGCCAGGCTGAAGCGCAAAATGCTATGCAGCAAGCGCTTGAGTGCGCGGATATGGCATTACTGACGGATGATGATTATCAGCGTTTGTGGGGGAATGCTGAATTTAACCTCGTGTTACAACGCTGTAA
>JBEGTZ010000038.1:0-12165 GCA_041179125.1 Pseudomonadota bacterium
CCCCTGGTAATTTTGGAGCATACCAGCGCCCTCAAAGTGATGACCCTGCTGCGCCAACACCCCAACCCGGTGGTGGTAGTGATAGACGAATACGGCGGCGTAGAAGGCATGGCCACCTTAAACGACCTGTTAAGCGCCATAGTCGGCGACTTCGCCACCACCGGAGACCCCAGTGCCCCACTGCTCACCGCAGGCGACAACGGCAGTTGGATCCTGGATGCCAGTATGCCGTTGGAGCAACTGGAAGCCTTGTTATCGGTGGAATTAATTGAGGATGAGCAAGAGTTTTATACCCTAGGCGGCCTGGTGTTGGAGCAGTTGCAACACATACCGGAAAAGGGCGAAACGTTCGAATTAGCGGGTTTTAGCTTTTGTGTGTTGACGGTGGAAGGGCGGCGGATTTCGCAGGTGGAGGTTCGGCGGTTGATGGAACTGGAGGATGATACGGGTTGATGGGTTGCGGGCTATGGAAATTGAAAATTTAATCGAGGAATTTCACAATGGCCTTAATGGGCGAATAACTGCCGTTGAGCTGGGTGATTCAGTATCGGTTTATTTCGAATGTGATGATTGGATTAAAGAAAATGTAGTGCGTAAATTCAAAATCACCTGCATATCAGTCAAGGAAAGTACTGTAGCCATATCGGCCGTTGACAGTATCGACTTTACTCAATCAGATCCGGTTCTGTGGAACCACAATGAAGAACATGGTTATCTATACTACTCGTCCGAATGTGAAAATAATTATGAGTTGTTAGGTCGGTTATGGGAGGCCCATGAGAAGGTATATGCAGGTTTACGTCCATTATCTGAGTGCATAAACGCGACTAAATCAGGCGGCCATATTGAATTTTGCAAAGGAGCATTTGGGCAGCTTGCAGCAGGGCCGAGGCCAATATTAAATGTATATGAAGTGGTTATTGCAAATAAGCTCGCAACTAATTTTGTGCCGTCTTATAAGCCAGAAGGTGGTTTCAGTGCATTGTTTTTCGATAATTTATTTATAGTTTGTAAAGTTGTAGTCGTAGAAGAATTAAATAGCGCGTAGGGTGGGCAACTTGTTGCCCACCTTTTTGATTCACGCTTTTTTTTTGCAGTCATACCAAAAATGGTGGGCAAGCACGCTACAAAGCTATTTCCCAACTATTCAGGCGCCACAACCAACGTAAGCTTTTTTCGCAGCACCCACACCCTTACCCCATTTACGGTTAAATTTACCCGCAAAAGCCAAAATATTATTGGCAGAACCCGCGCATGGGCCATAACTGCGGCCAAAGTGCTGTATTTGCTGGATCCATTTTTTAGGTTGAATCCCCAGCCGCTGCAAAATTGGGGTGAGGCGCTCTGGAATATAGCCTTTTTTATCGTCGCGAATACAGCGGCCAGTTTCATCGACCAGGGTAAAATAATCCTCGCGGGTAAATGTTTCAACGTCCTCGACCGCTTGATATTTAAATCCCCACACAATTACTCAGCAACAATAGGGCCTTTTGTTCCAGCATCAAAGTCCGTCCAGGAGTCTTCATTTTTTAAGCGATGGTCGCCCTGAATTGTGTACATAATAGTACCGACCTTAAACACTAAGGCTCCGTCACTGCGCTTGGCTTTAACCTTTGCTCCGTTCACCCACACATGTTCTTTGCCATCAATCCTGATAGTAGCCACGGTTGCGCCTGAATCTGCCTTGGCAACCCATTGACCGGCATAGGGCGTCTGACTAGAGGATGCTTCTTTTTTGTCGACTTCTTTTTTCACGGGCTCTTTTTTGGCCGGATCTTCGGCTACAAAACCGGCCTTGGCATTTTCGGCTTTGGTTTTTTTTGTATCGCAGCCTTGTAACTCGGACATCTGGGTGCAGCCGGAGCGTTCAAGTTTTTGCCGGTATTTTTCATCGATGGCATGCGCACAATTGCAGACCAAAAGTGCTGCACTAGCTAGTGCAATTAAATTATTGTTCATAGGCTTTAACCTCTCTTTTTGATAAGTCGATCGTAACGAACCAAAAAATCAGTATTCCGTCATTTTGTCGAGTTTGAGTTGCCAACTGGCTTCACCCTGCCGCAGCTTATACTTGAATTGCCGCGTCTTGCCTGTGGGCTGATGAGCCTTATTACACAGTGGAAAGCGGTGCATGAAAACACCCTTCCCCACCAAATTAGTGGATGTCCTTGTTTTGGTTGGTGGATGTCCTTGTTTTGGTTGTTTTGGTTGTTGTGGATGTCCTTGTTTTGGTTGTTTTGGTTGTTTTGTTGATGTCCTTGTTTTGTTATAAGCCTAGAAACCTCACAGCTTGTCTATCACTAGAGCGTAGCGTGTTTTAAGCCGCTTTATGTGGCCGGTGTGTCATATCACCGTGCCCAACCAATAACCCATCAACAGAAATATCCTCATCCAACAAGTCCCAGTGAATACCTCGTGGGCTTAATTCAAATTGTTCGAGTTCTGTTTTTGATGCGTTTAGAAGACGCGGAAACCAGGCCAAAGGCACGCCCAGGGTGCGGCCATCTGAGAGTTCAAGCCACAGGTTGTTATCGTCGAAGGTGAGTGTTTTAGGCGAAATAGTCATTCCACTTCTCCACAAAAAATTCTTGGTTTGCCGTTGTGTAATTTAACAATTCCCGTAGTTCACGGGCATTAAAACCGTCATTTCGAGCTAATGCCGCCACAGGCTGAAGCCAAATTTGGCTTCATTGCCCGCTTTGGAGGCGTGTATATGAGCTGCTTCCAAAGGGTCTCCTTCATTAGAATAGAAAAAAACCGATAGCCGTTTAATCGCAGGATAACTGGCATTGAATACTCCGAATATGTGCAAGCGGCCCTAAATGAACATCGTGTTATTTGATGAAGCTATGATCCCCCCGCCAAAGCCTGGGAACCCCCGCAAATTAACCCCCGTTGCTACCCACAAACCGCCCCACCAACCAAGCCGTAGACCCATCCCAGCCCGCAGGCACTTCCCCTGAAACCAAAGCCGCGTCAACCTGCGTGCCCAGCAATTTACCCAGTTCTACACCCCACTGATCAAACGAGTTGATGTTCAACAACACACCCAGGGTAAATACCTTATGTTCATAAGCGGCGATCAAAGCGCCTAAGGCAAAAGGGGTGAGTTTTTCCATGACTAGGGTGTTGCTGGGGCGGTTGCCGGGGTGGACTTTGTGGCTAGCGAGTAGAGCTTGTTTTTCAGCTGGGACGTTTTGTTTTTTCACATCTTCGCTGGTGGCATCTAACAGGCGGCCTGTGAGTAGGGCTTGGCTTTGGGCGATGCAGTTGGCGACCAATAGGCGGTTTTGGTGTTGTAAGGGTGAGTGGGTTTGTAGGCTGGTGATGAAATCCACTGGGATGAAGCTGGTGCCTTGGTGCAGCAGTTGGTGGAATGAGTGCTGGCCGTTGGTGCCTTCGGTGCCCCAGACGATGGCGCCGGTGGGGTAGGCGAGGGGTTCGCCCTCTTTGCTCACGCATTTACCGTTGCTTTCCATTTCCAGTTGTTGCAGGTAATTGGGCAGCAGTTGCAGGTGGTAGGCGTAGGGCAGTACGGCTTGGGTGCTGGCGTTAAAAAACTGGCTGTACCAGAACATTAACAGGCCCATCAACACCGGCAGGTTTTGCTCCAAGGGTGCTGTGGCGAAGTGTTCGTCCATAGCAAAAGCACCGGCGCGCAGGGCGTTGAAGTTATCCATGCCGATGGCAAACGCAATGGGCATGCCGATGGCGCTCCACAGGCTGTAGCGGCCACCCACCCAATCCCAAATTGGGTAGACGTTTTCGGCGGCGATGCCGAAGGCCACGGCTTTATCCACGCGGGAGGAGATGGCGACGAAGTGTTTGCGCAGTTCGGCTTCGGGGCAGCCTTGGGCCAGCATCCAGGCGCGGGCACTGAGGGAGTTCTCTAGGGTTTCTTGGGTGGAGAAGGATTTGGAGGCGACGATAAACAGGGTGCGCTCGGCATCTAACAGTTTGCACAGGTCGGAGAGTTCCGCGCCGTCGATGTTAGCCACAAAATGCACTTGGACGTGGCCGCTGTGGTAGGGCGTGAGGGCTTTAGTCACCATGCGCGGGCCGAGGTCTGAGCCGCCGATGCCGATGTTCACTACATGCTGAATGCTTTTGCCGGTATGCCCCTGCCATTCACCGCTGTGTACTTGTTTGATGAGCACTTCCATACGGGCGATGGTGGCGGCGACTTCTGTGTGCTCAGGTGTGCTGGGCGGGCCAATATGACGCAGGGCGCTGTGCAGGGCAGGGCGCTCTTCGGTGTTGTTGACCTGCTCGCCGGCAAGCAAGCTGTGAATGGCGTTGGGCAGGCCCGCTTGGCGGGCGGTGTTGATGAGCAGTTCTAGGGTTTCGGTGTCGATAAAATTTTTGCTGAAGTCTAAATCTAGGCCGGCGGCAGAGGCGCGAAAACGCTCGGCGCGAGTTGTGTCTTGCGCGAACTGGGCGGCGATGGATTGGCCTTGCCATTGCTGGTGTTTGGCTGTGAGTGCGGGCCAGGTGGTGTAGCGGGCGGCGAGTGTTTGCTGGGTCATGTGCTGTGCCTCGTGGGGGTGAATGTCATTAAGTAGGGTGGGCAACTTATTGCCCACCGGTTTTACTCGGAACGCTTTGTCTGCTTGCAATGGGTGGACGGGCGAGTTTGCCCACCCTACGGGCTGTCCGATACGAACAGCAATGATTCGCCAGAATCCGCACCACTCAATAATTTCTCGCCACCGAAAACCGAGTGAGATCAGCCAATGCTTGAGCGTAAGGGTTGCTGGGGAGCTGTTCTAAAAGCTGTAACGCGCAATCGGCGTGGTGCTGGGCGCGCGCTTGGGTGTAGGTGAGGGCGCCGGTGCGCTGAATAATGGCCAGAATTTCTTCCATCTGCTCGCCGCTGCCCGCCTCTATGGCCTTGCGAATCAGGTTGCGCTCGTCCTCGGTGCCTTCGCGCATGGCGTGGATGAGTGGCAAGGTGGGCTTGCCTTCGGCTAAATCATCGCCGAGGTTTTTGCCTAGGGCTTCGGCGTCGCCGGAATAGTCCAGCGCATCGTCCACCAACTGAAACGCCATGCCCAAATGCTGGCCGAACAGGTGCGCGGCGCGGCGCACTTCAGGCGTGGCTGCGGCCAATACGGCGGCGGCTTCGCAGGCGGCTTCAAACAGTGCGGCGGTTTTTTTGTGAATCACCCGCTGGTAGTTTTCTTCGGTTACATCTGGGTTTTTGGCGTTCACCAATTGTTGTACTTCACCCTCAGAGATGATGTTGGTGGTGCTGGCGAGGATGCCCATAATCTCCATGCTGCCCAGTGCCACCAGCATTTGGAAGGCGCGGGAGTAGAGGAAGTCCCCCACTAACACGGCGGGTGCATTGCCCCATTGGGCATTGGCGGTGAGCCTGCCACGGCGCAGGCTGGAGACATCCACCACGTCGTCGTGCAGCAGGGTGGCGGTGTGGATAAATTCGATAATGGTGGCCAAATCGATGTGGCGGCCACCGCTCTCTGCGCCGCTGTCACCTTCAAAACCTAGAGTTTTGGCCACCAGCAGTACCAGCAAAGGCCGCAAGCGTTTGCCGCCTGCTTCTATTAAATAGTGGCCGATGTTCTCCACCAGATCCACATCGGAATAGAGTTGGCGGATGATACAGGCGTTGACGAGTTCGAAATCTTGGGCGACGGCGTGGTGGAAGGGCAGCATGGCACTTAGGTCTGAAAATGAAGGCCAGGATGCTAGGCTTCGGGTTTTAGAGTGTCAAGCCATCCGACAGAATCCAAATTCGCAGCTACACTTCAGGGACGTATTTTCTCAAGTAAATGAGGTGGGCAATGGGCTGGAATTCGATACAGGGTAAGTTGATTGGGTTGGTGGTGGCGGGTTGTTTGGTGCTGGCGTTAGTGGGCATTTGGGGTAGCCAATCTGAGCGTGCGGTGGCGCATGAGTTCAAGCGTCTGCTGGAGCACAATGTTCAGGTCAATGAACATGCTGACCACCTCAATATTTCCTTCAAAACTCAGGTGGATGAATGGAAAAACGTCCTTCTGCGTGGACATGCGCCCGCCGATGGGCAAAAACACTGGCAAGCTTTTTTGGAACAGCATCGCGCCTTTAATGAAAAAATAGATGCGCTGTTAAAAATGGTGTCTAGCACCAATAGCCTCAGTCAATTGCACGCCATCAAAGAGCAGCACAACGCACTATTAAGCAAATACGAGGCTGGGCGCAGCGCGTTTGAGCAAGCGGGGTTTGACCCTAAAGTGGGGGATGCTGCTGTGAAGGGTGTGGATAGGGAGCTGTCTCAGTCGTTGGAGCGCCTTGCTGATGAGCTAAGCCAAACCCTGAGCGCGGAATCCCTGCGTCTAATTCAAGCATCAGAAGCCATCGCCACCCGCACCCTAGCGGCAGAGGTAGTGTTAACCCTATTGGTGGCGGCATTGATGATTTGGGGCGCCAAATCCCAGGTGTTAAGCCCTTTAACCCAAGTGGTTGAACAGGTGCAACGCCTGGCCAGTGGCGATTACTCCAAACCTTTAGCCAGCACTCGGCAGGATGAAGTTGGCCAGTTGTACAGCAATATCGAACACTTGCGCGGCGCTCTGTGTGGCATGATTGCTGGTGTGCGCAGCACTGCAACGGCACTGACACAGGTGAACCAAGAACTTAATCAAGCGGCTGCGAGCCTGGGCAAAGATACAGAAAAAACCCAGTCTTACTCAGGCCAAATAGCCGTGGCCATCAACGAAATGACCAGCACCGTGAATGAAGTGTCCAGGAACGCAGCCCAAACCGCCGACGCCACCGTTCGAGCCGAAAACAACCTTCAACAGGGCACACAAACCATGAACGGCGCCATTGCCGCCATTACCCGCGTGGCCGATGAGGTGGCGCAAACCTCCAACCAAATGAACCGATTAAAAGAAGAATCCACCAGTGTAGGCGCAGTGTTGGACGTGATTAAAGGTATCGCCGAGCAGACCAACCTGCTGGCTCTGAACGCCGCTATTGAAGCGGCGCGGGCCGGTGAGCAGGGCCGAGGGTTTGCCGTGGTGGCCGATGAGGTGCGCGCCCTCGCCAAACGCACGCAGGAATCCACAGAGGAAATCCAGCAGATTATTAAAGCCCTACAAGACGGCGCCTCATCCGCAGCGCAAGCGATGGTACACAGCGCATCCAAAACCCGTGAATCGGTGGAGCAAGCCGCCAGTGCAGGCCGCACGTTATCAGAAATTGCTGGCGCAATTGGCTCCATTCGCGACATGACGCATCAAATTGCAGCCGCCGCAGAAGAGCAGAGCCACGCCGCCGATGAAATCAACCGCAACGTGGTGAACTTGGCAACCCTGGCCGAAAACGCCCACAGCCATGCGCGCAAAACCGACTCAGTGGCGCAGGGCTTGAATCAAACCTCCAAGGATTTACAGTCGATGGTGGCTGAGTTTCGCTTGTAGATGGTGGCTGAATTTCGCTTGTAGTAGTTGGACGCTTGTAGGTCGGACGCTTGTAGATGCTTGTGGAGAAAGCACCGACATCGGGCGTAAGCCCAACCAATGAGCGCAATAGTCGCAATTCCAAGCCCAAGCAGCTTGCGCGCAGCCACCCGATTGAATTAGAATCCGCGACCCTTTGGTAGGGCGAGCCTTGTGCCAGCCTGCCAAAATCGTCAAACGGCGCAAGCTTTGTAGCCTGTCCAGTGGTTGGATAGGCTTAAAACTCAGGGTTTAACCCACACGAGTGCTTCGCGACGTCCACATGCTCTGGAGCATAAAACATGTACGCAGTTATAGTATCCGGCGGTAAACAACACCGCGTCGTTGAAGGCGAAACCCTTCGCTTAGAAAAGTTAGAAATAGAAACCGGTGCCAGCTTCAATTTCGACCAAATCCTAATGGTTGTGAACGGCAGCGACGTTAAAATCGGCGCGCCCATCGTAGCCGGTGCCACGGTAAAAGCTGAAGTCATCAGCCACGGCCGTGCCGACAAAGTGACCATCATCAAGTTTCGCCGTCGTAAGCACTCGTTGAAGCGTCAGGGCCACCGTCAGTGGTACACCGAAGTTAAAATCACCGGCATCACCGGTTAATAGAGGAATTGAATCATGGCCCACAAGAAAGCAGGCGGTAGTACACGCAACGGTCGCGACTCCGAAAGTAAACGCTTAGGCGTTAAAGCCTTCGGCAGTCAATTGATTAACGCTGGCAGCATCATTATTCGTCAACGTGGCACCCAGTATCACCCCGGTGAAAACGTTGGTATCGGTAAAGACCACACCATTTTCGCCACCAAAACTGGCTTTGTTAGCTTCGCTGTTAAAGGCCCTAACAACCGCCGTGTGGTGAGCATTGTTGAAGCCGTTGCCGAGGCAACAGCCTAAGTTTAAATTGCCCATGTAATTGGTGCGAAGCCCTGTCTCCTTGGCGACGGGGCTTTTTTGTTTTTGGCGCGGAGGTTTGCCGCGCTTTCTAGGTTAAATGCCGCGCAACTGCGGCAAGGTAGTGTTTATGAAATTCGTCGATGAAGCGCCAATCCACGTCAAAGCAGGCAAGGGTGGCAAGGGCTGCATGTCGTTCCTGCGGGAAAAATTTATCACCAAAGGTGGCCCCAACGGCGGTGATGGCGGTGATGGTGGCTCAGTATTTTTAGAGGCAGACGAAGGCTTAAATACGCTGATCGACTTCCGCTTTGCGCGTAGCTTCCAAGCTGAAGACGGCGAAGCCGGGCGCGGCACCAACTGCACCGGCAAAAAAGGTGATGACCTGGTTCTGCGCGTACCGGTGGGCACCTCGGTGATCGACGAAGATACCGGCGAAGTGATTGGCGATTTAACCGCAGTGGGCGAGCGCCTATTGGTGGCCCAAGGCGGCTGGCACGGCTTGGGCAACACGCGTTTTCGCTCCAGCGTTAACCGCACCCCGCGCCAAACCACCCCCGGCAGCCTAGGTGAAGAGCGCACCTTGCGGCTGGAGCTAAAAGTGCTCGCCGATGTAGGCATGTTGGGCTTGCCCAACGCGGGTAAATCCACGTTTATCCGGGCGGTTTCCTCCGCACAACCCAAAGTGGCGGATTACCCATTTACCACCCTGGTACCTAGCCTTGGCGTGGTGAAAGTCAACCGCCACCGCAGTTTTGTGATTGCCGATATTCCCGGTTTGATCGAAGGCGCCTCCGAAGGCGCAGGCCTTGGCATCCGCTTTTTAAAACACCTCACCCGCTGCCGCATCCTGCTGCATCTGGTGGACATGTACCCCATCGACGGCACCGATCCGCTGGAGAACGCCCAGGCCATCATCAACGAGCTGGAAAAATTCAGCCCCACACTGGCCGAGCGCGAGCGCTGGTTGGTATTAAACAAAGCAGATTTAGTAGACGATGAAGAAGCCGACGCCATCAGGCAGAGTGTGGTGGAAGGTTTAGGCTGGCAAGGCCCGGTGTATGTGGTCTCCGCCGCGAACCGCACCGGCACTGAAGTGCTCTGCGAACACCTGCTGACACACCTGGAAGAAGAGTGGGAAGCCGAACGCGAGAGCGCAGAACTGGCCGAAGCGGAGAAACAGCGCCAGTTGGTGATGCAAAAAGAAGCGCGGGAACACATTAAAATCCTGCGCGAGCGCCACTTCGAAAAACGCCGTGCGCAAAAAGCCGGTGATGATTTAAGTGACGATCTGGACGATGATGACTGGAACGAAGACGACTACGACGTTGAATTTGAGTACGCACCTTAATAACTAAAGGCCCACTATGAACCCAACCGCCCGAAACCTTCGTGCCCAGATCGGCCAAAGCCCGCGTTTGGTGGTGAAAATTGGCAGCGCACTGCTGACCAATGAAGGCCGGGGGCTGGATAAAACCGCCATCGCAGGTTGGGTGGCGCAGATGGCCGCGATTGTGAACGCAGGCCACGAACTGGTGCTGGTATCCTCCGGCGCCGTGGCGGCGGGCATGACACGCCTAGGCTGGAAGGAGCGCCCCAACAGCATCCACGAACTCCAAGCCGCAGCCGCCGTGGGCCAAATGGGGTTAATTCAAACCTACGAAGAAGCCTTCGGCGCCTTTGGCATCGCCACCGCACAAATTCTGCTGGACCACGACGACCTCTCCAGCCGCGAACGCTACCTCAACGCTCGCTCCACCCTGCGCACCCTCACCGGCCTAAAAGTGGTGCCGGTGGTGAACGAAAACGACACCGTAGTCACCGATGAAATCCGCTTTGGCGATAACGACACACTCGGCGCCTTAGTAGCTAACCTCATCGAAGCGGACACCTTAATTCTGCTCACCGATCAGCTCGGTATGTACAGCGCCGACCCGCGCCTGCACCCGGACGCCGTGATATTAAGTGAGCGCGCCGCCTCGGATTCAAGCCTGGATGCAATGGCTGGTGGCGGCGGCGTGTTAGGCCGTGGCGGCATGGCCACCAAACTGCGCGCCGCCCGGCTTGCCGCCCGCTCCGGCGCCAACACCATTATTGTCGGCGGGCGCATCCCGGATGTGCTCACCCGCGTGATGCAGGGTGAAAACCTCGGCACACTGCTTTTTGCTCAAGAAGAACCTATGGCCGCTCGCAAACAGTGGTTGGCCGGGCAACTGCAAGTGCGTGGCACCCTGGAGCTGGACGAGGGCGCCGTACACGTACTCACTGGCAGCGGAAAAAGCTTGTTGCCGGTGGGGGTGAAACAGGTGCAAGGGCAATTTACACGCGGCGATTTAGTCAGCTGCCGCGCCCCCGATGGCCGCGAAATCGCACGCGGCCTGGTGAACTACCACGCCGACGAAGCCCGCAAAATCGCAGGTAAACCCAGCAGCCAAATCGCCGATTTACTCGGCTATAAGGATTACGACGAACTGATTCACCGGGATAATTTAATCTTGGTGTAGGTCGGACTTTAGTCCGACATCGGGCGCAGGCCCGACCTTGTATTAGGTGCTGGTGGCAATCGTAAACCTAAGAATCCCCACCTCCCGCTCTTCCTTAGGAGTACCCCGTGGAAAGCATGTATTTTCTAATCCCCATATCCTTCCTGTTTGTAGCCCTGGCCATCGGGCTGTACATCTGGGCCGTACACAGCGGCCAATACGATGACCTAGACGTAGAAGGCCAGCGCATTTTGTTCGATCAAGACCGGCCGACCACCGCGCAGCCCGCCACAAACCAGTCGCCAACCGCCGACACAACCGAACCACCAGCAAGCACAAAAACCGATCACGAGGCACCCTAAACGTGCTCGCCTTTTTATTGGCAAGCGCCGGTATGGGGTTGTTTGGCTCCCTACATTGTTTGGGTATGTGCGGCGGCTTAACGGCCGCTTTAGGCTTTGGCATCCCAGAACACGCCGCCCGCCAACGGCTTATGCTGCTCACCAGCCTGGGCCGCATCTGCTCCTACGGCGTAATCGGCCTGTTGGCGGGCGGCCTGGTGCAGTCGATGCCGCAAAGCCCCTGGCCCCGCGTGCTGGCGGCGCTCATGTTGGTATTAACTGGGTTGTATCTGGCCGGTTGGTGGAACCTGCTCAGCCGGCTAGAGGCCGCAGGTGCAGGCCTATGGCGCAGGCTTGAACCCTGGCGCAAGCGCTGCCTACCCATCGACAGCACCGCCAAAGCCCTAGGGTTTGGCCTGCTTTGGGGCGCGCTGCCCTGCGGATTAGTGTATTCAGCCCTGGCCTACACCGCCACCGCAGCCAGCACCCTCAACACCCCCGCACTCGCCGCCGCATGCGGTATGTTAGCCTTCGGCCTAGGCACCAGCCCTGCGGTGTTTATCGGCGGCCTAATGGCCCACCAACTTAAAACCCTGCTGCAAAAACCACTGCTCAAACCGAGCTTGGGTGTTTTGTATATTGTGTTTGGCATTTGGACAGACTATAGCGCACTCGGGCACCAACACCATGAACATATCCACACGGAAAACACCCCTGTCGATGTACATGCGCATCATCATTAATAAAAGGGTTTTAGGTTAAATTTTTTCTTTGGTGGTGTGGTTATTGATTGTTAGCGGGTTTAATTTCAGCCTGTGGTGCGTAGGTTGGGCAGTAATGCCCAACATTCCAGCCATCCGCGAACACAAGGCCCGCGACTAAGGGCTTTAACCTAAAAACCTCAGTTGGATCACCCAAGTCTGCACAACCCCTTGACGCGCCTAGCAAAAGTTAAAAAATTCGAACAACCAATAAGGTTGCCCTTCATTTTTAACTT
>JBEGTZ010000039.1:0-8098 GCA_041179125.1 Pseudomonadota bacterium
CGCCACGAATCTTTTTTAAAATAGTATCGCCACCAATTTGTGTCGCCAATGTTTTTAGTGAGGCTATATTATTGGATTCAATTTTCCAATATTGTGGTGATGTTTCAAATATTAAATTCGATGCGCTGGCAATGCCGGTAGATCTGTGACAGGTAATACAAACCCCCCGAATAACTTCTTTATGCAGTGCTGATTCGGGCAGCCCAGAACTTGAAGAGCTAGAAGAACTAGAAGAACTAGAAGAACTAGAAGAACTAGAAGAACTAGAAGAACTAGAAGAGCTAGAAGAGCTAGAAGAACTAGAAGAACTAGAAGAACTAGAAGAACTAGAAGAACTAGAAGAACTAGAAGAACTAGAAGAACTAGAAGAACTAGAACTGCTCGATGCACTGGAGGAAGCGCTGGAATTAATTGGCGGTGTCGATGTATTGTTCGAGGCTTTGCTGGATCCTTTGCCGCAACCTGATTGCATGAGGATAAAAAAAGCCAGACAGAAATACACCAAGATGTGTCGGAACATTTGTAGCCTTTAGCAAAAACTCAAACCACTATTAAAACGAATACATTGCGTTGAAGTGAACAAGCCAGGGCGATGCCGTGGATAAAACAATTTCAGCTGAGCCAAATAATTTATTTCAATCAACCAATTATTGCGACACCAAATAATTACTCTCGGGGACATTTGTGTTATAAAAATATTTTATCGAACCAATGATATGAATCATCTTCTGGATAAGAAGCTTCAGGGCACCTCCGGAAATCTACTTTTCGCGCGCTCGCTTCGTTATTTTCGTACTCAGTCGGTCATTTATACCGCATAAACTCTCTCCCTCGGCTTGAGCATCCTGCGTCGCTCTCGATTTCATTCCCGATGAAATTCTACCTTCCCCATCCGTGGGGTCGTCCAAACGCCTTGCGATCATCACGAAAATTGAATTTCCGCAAGGCGCCCTTAATCCGTATGTTTCCATCGTCATCATTAAATTAATAGTTATAAATACAAGTGCGAAAAAGGCCAAGCGATAAAGTCTGCTGCCCGAAAAGCTATATATCTAATGGCGTGAAAATGCACGTTTAAAGGTGTTCTCGCAACAAACCGGAATAACTAAAGTTTCTTACCGTGGTGCAATTTCAAAACGAATATGTCGAAAGGCGGATCGCCAGCCAGGTGGGCATTTTGTGGTGCAAATGTTACAGATGTGTGACGACTTGGGGTGGCGCCGGGGGCAGAGTTTTGTATTGATTCTGTGGAAACTATTGCAATTACATAGGTTTACTGTGCGTGTAGGAAAAGCGGCCAGAAAATAAAGGCAGTGCCGCGTTAGTTTTAGATTTGTCATTAAAAAGACACAATTGTACTGCTATATTCATCAGCGTCGGAAAGTTTAAGCGCTCTATAAATCCGGGGTTTGTAGGAATATTTTTTGAGGTCACGTCATTTTAGGGGTGGCCAATTTTAATTTTTGGCCAATCTTTCCTGGATTTCTGCGTTTTAAATCCCGGTGCTATATGTGCAGGCTTGGTTTTCGGTGTGAGCCACATTGAATTGGATGGTGGGATTTTTCGCTTTTGTGTTTTTCCCTGCGGAAGATTTGTAAGGCTTGTCTGAATTTTGTCGCAGCTGATTAAGCTTATCTTAATCTGATAACAAATTTTTACTCTGGAAAGCCTCTAAATTATTTTTCGGAAATTGGGATCCTAAGGAATGTGCGGGGGAAAATGTGAACTCATAGGCAAAAATATTTTTTAATAAGGACTGTGTTCCTGCCCCGCATGGGCGCAAATTTGAGGTCTGTTATTTGAGAATGAACATAACGCTTATGTATTAAAAGTGCTGGTTATGCAGTAACGAAGGGATGGCTGACTGTTATAACGCTGGAATGAATTTGACAAGTAAAAAAGTGAATATTGCAATGGGTGAATATATGCTCGCTGATAAAACCATACTCATCGTTGATGAGCCAGGGCCTGCACGCGACATTTTAAGAGTTGCATTGGAGTTGTCCGATTTTAATTGTCTAGAGGCCTCTGATATTTATCGTGCCCACGGCATGATCGTCGATTGTAAGCCGGATTTAGTTTTGCTGGATTCATTATTGCCGGGCCGGGCAGGTGTTGAATTGGCTAGGCGCTTGCGACGCGATGAGCTTACGGCAACTATTCCGATTGTTATGCTTACAGAGCGTAATGCGGATAATGTCATTAACCACGATTTTGATGTGGGAGCAGATGACTATATCGCCAAGCCGGTTCCGCCCAAGGAGTTGGTTGCGCGTTTGCGTTCGGTATTAAAAAGAACTGAAAATCATTTTAGCTCTGAGCCATTGTATGCCTGCGGTTTATGCCTCAATCCACAAACACACACCGTAACTATTAATGACGCGTTGCTGCAAATGGGGCCTACGGAATATCGTTTATTGGAATTCTTCCTTACTCATCAAGAGCGCGTGCATTCGCGTGATGATTTACTTGAGCGCGTTTGGGGGGGCGGTGTTTATGTGCAGGCGCGCACGGTGGATGTGCATATTCGTCGGCTGCGTAAAGCATTAAGTGTTGATGGGCATCAGCGTTTTATACAAACGGTGCGCGGTGCCGGTTATCGTTTTTCGCATAAACATGTGGCCCGGTACTATTAACCTAAGAACCTCTTTAAATTTGGCGTCTTGGTCGATCTCGCAGCGCAATCACTGAGGCTTTTAGGAATTTAGCCAATGGTTCAATCCCTTTCCGATGCGCGCATTTACGTTTTTGGTAATCATTTAGTCATTTTCATCACATAAAATCCGGCAGCGTTTCGCTTGCCGTTCTATCGCCTTCGTAGATACAGCAGGGCCATTGCTCAATCTGAGCCTTTTGGTGTGTTCAGGTTGGGTCCACTTGAAAGAAATTAATCCATCGATGTAGACCTTTGTAAGGTTGTGTCATATTTGTCATAAAACATGAATAAAACAGCAATATTGTGCTGTTAGTCTGTTTGAAAATGTATTTGGAGTTCGCTATGAAGCGTTTTATTACTTTTTTGTTTTTAGCCTGCACGCCCTTATGGGCGCAAGCCTGGTGGAACGAAGAGTGGGCATACCGTATGCCTATTGCGATTGATACCGGTAAAACGGGCGGAACGCTTGTTGAATCCCAGCGCCAAGTTCCCGTGTTGGTGCGTTTGCATGTGGGCAATTTTGAAGATTTTTTTTCCGTGCAAGAAAATTTATCGGACCTGCGATTTATTGCCGAAGATGATAAAACCCCGCTGGATTTTCAGGTTGAACATTTTGATTTGGTGAGCCAGGTGCTCTTGGTTTGGGTAATGATGCCCGAAATAAACCCCGACAAAATGGCAAAAATCCACATGTATTATGGAAATACTTCTGCTGTAACGGCAGATAAAAAGCAAGGTATGTACGATGCTGCTACTGCATTAGTGGTTCACTTTAATGATATGCAGGGAAGTGTCGGCGATTCGACCGCCAATAAAACACCATTGAGTTTAAAAGGTGGCGAGGTATCGCCCACGGGTTTAATCGGGCGCGCTGCAAAATTTGGAGCGGAAACTGAGTTGGCTGTGCAAAGTGTGCCTTCATTGCGCTGGAGCGGCTCAGCCGGAAGTGCCATGAGTTTTTGGTTAAAAGTGCCTGCTGCATCTCAAGGGCGAATTTTTACCTTCGCGGGCGCGGCGGAGACAATGCAATTGGATCTCGCTGCCGATGCGCTGAATTTACAGCTCGGCGCTGCAAAATTAAATGCAGCTAATGCTATTGCTCCTGATCAGTGGCAACACGTAAGCATTTCGGCTCAAAACGGCCAGCTGCAATTATTGGTAAATGGAAAAATGTTGGCGCAAGGCGCAACGAGCGCTGGAGAGTTAACCGGAAGTTTAATTTTTGGACGTAATTCCGGCGCAGGCAGTTTTAGCGGTGAGTTGGACGAATTAAATGTGTATACCAAAGCAATGCCTGCGTCTTTTTTTGAATTCGTAGGAAAAAACCAGGGTATGAATGATCCCTTTATGAAAATCACGCCCTCTGAGCAGCTAGGTGCTGGAGGTGATGCTGATGTTTATATGGTAATTATAAAAAGTATGGACCACATCAGCTGGGTGGTTGTTATCGTGCTGAGCATAATGATGGTGATTGGTTGGATTATTATGGTTGCCAAGTGGTTATATTTGCGTGCGGCCAATAAAGACAACCGTGCATTTTTGCGTGAATACGAAAAATTAGGAAATAGAAATCCCGCCATGTTGGATTATGACGCGGAAAGTGAAACGGATGAATACAGTGATATGGGGCCAATAATACAGGCAATTTTCGGTCGTCACGATCATTATCAAAGTTCACCTATTTTTCATTTGTTTCATCGCGGGATGAAAGAAGTTAAAACTCGTATGGGTACCGCAGTGAGTGCGGAGAAAACTTCATTTTTGGCACCTCAAGCAGTGAGTTCTATTCGCGCGGCTTTGGATGCACAAATGACCCGTGAAATTCAAACCATGCAATCTAAAATGACATTCCTCACCATGTCGGTCAGTGGCGGCCCATTTATTGGTTTGTTCGGTACGGTAGCGGGTGTAATGATTACATTTGGTGCCATTGCAGCGGCGGGAGATGTGAATATTAACGCAATTGCACCGGGTGTTTCTGCCGCATTGGTGGCCACTGTAGGTGGATTATTAGTCGCCATCCCTGCGATGTTTGGTTATAACTATTTGTCCGGAATTATCAAAGATACTATTGCAGATATGCGTGTATTTGCCGATGAATATATTGCCAAATTGGCAGAATATTATGGGGAGCAATAATTCTCGTGAAAGCTCATGAAGATTTAGCCGCGTATGATGAAATTAACGTAACGCCAATGCTGGATTTGGCTTACGTGTTATTGGTTATATTTATTATTATGACCACCGCTACAGTGCAGGGTATTAAAGTGGATTTACCCAAGGCAAGTAGCGCCCCAAGCCTTGCCAAGCCTAAAACCAAAGCAATCAGTATTGCGGCAGATGGCACGGTATATTTGGATACCTTTCCGGTGTCTATGTCGGAGCTGGAAAACCTTTTGCGCAATTACAAAGCCGCTGACCCAGATTTGCCTGTAATTATTAAAGCGGATTCGCAAATACCCTATCAAAACGTAGTTGATGTTTTAGATTTAATGGGGCGTTTGGAAATTACGCAGTTGGGTTTGGTTACTAAAAAGCTGGTTAAGTAATCATGCAAAATAATAAACCTTTCAATAAAAGGCAAATTTTAATTTTTGTTGTCTGCATTGTGGTTGCAGTGCCCACTGGGTATGGCGTCTATTATCTTAAAAATAAGCTGGCGCAAAATGACGGCCCTGCTAAAAAAGTAGTGCAGCAGCAAATAACTCTAGTGGCCCCACCGCCTCCATCACCACCCCCGCCGGAGCCGCCCAAACCAGAAGTAGAAGAAGAAAAAATACAGGATGAACCGCCACCAGAACCGGAACCTGCCCCCGACCCCGCCCCCAGTGAGGCACCTGCGGGTGATGATTTAGGATTGGATGTGGATGGAAGTGCAGGCGCCGATGCTTTTGGTTTGAAAGGGCGCCCAGGCGGACGTGATTTTTTGGCGGGTGGTGGCGCGGCGGGTAGTTACACCAATGCATTTAAAGAAAAAATTAATGCGCTATTAAGTGATGATGAAGAATTAAAATATCTCAAATACAAAGCAAAATTACATTTTTGGGTAAGCCCCCAAGGTGCGGTGGAGCGTTTTGAGATTAGTCAATTTAATGGAGATCCAGCCGTTAAAAAACGGGTAGAAACCGCTATGGCATCCATTAAACAATTCGGTGTGCCGCCTGAGGGGTTGGCGCAGCCTATTATTTGGCAGGTTACATCGAGCCTTTAGAGAATATTCGCTCAGCTGTTACTGCACGTTTACACAGTCAATTTAGTTTTTTTGCGAGAAATATCATGTTTAAAAATAGTGGCAAAAACCTTCGTGGTGTTTGTGTTGGTTTAACCGCCTTGTTCGCGTGTGTTGATGTGGGCGCCGCTGACGCCCCAAGCAATATTGAATTAATTAAAATGCTTGTAGATAAAGGTGTTATCAGTGTTGAAGAAGCAAAAAAAATCATTGCCGCTGAAAACGCAAAACAAGCACCGGATACCAATACTTTGCGTGTAACCCATGTGCCTGAATCTGTTCGTGAAGATATTGCGCAAAAAGTGCGAGATGGCGTAAAACAAGATGTGACCAAAGAAGTTATCTCCAAAGCCAAATCGGAAGGGTGGGGAATTGCAGGTGCGCAGCCAGATTGGTTGCGCACACTTAAATTAAGCGGGGATTTTAGGTTAAGAGCGCAACATGATTCTTTCGGAAAAGACAATGCCGCTTTTTCGGTGATCGATTACCAAGTTGTAAACGAAAAAGGCAGCCGTACAAAAGCAGCTGAAAAAGCATTTGTTAATACCACCGAAGATCGTATGCGTTTGCGTAATCGCCTGCGACTACAGTTGGATGCAAAAATAAATGATGCGGTTGATTTTCGCACGCGACTGGCGACAGGTAATGCATTAGACCCTGTTAGCACCAATCAAACGTTCGGTAATTATGGTGACAAACAAGCCATAGCTGTGGACCAAGCTTTTGCTGTAGGTAATTTTTTTAGCAAACAATTACAGGTAAAAGCCGGGCGCATGCCCAGCCCATTTGCCGCTACCGATTTGGTATTTGATAGTGATTTGGCGTTTGAAGGTATTGCAAGCGCCTGGACGTTAAACCCCAAAAAAACTGAAGAGCCTGGAATGTCTGGTGTATTTCTTGCTGGTGTATTCCCCATACAAGAATTAGAACTAACGCCACAAGATAAATGGCTGTACGCAATGGAAGCAGGTATTAATTGGGTGCAAGGCAATAATAACCGCTTCCAGGCTGCTATTGGCTATTATGCTTATGACAATATAAAGGGAGAAAAAAATGAGCTGGATAGTAAATTAACTGACTACAGCGCCCCTAAAAATATGCAGCGGGGCAATAGTGTATTTAACATCAGAAATTCCAGTGTTCCATCATCTGCAGATGAGTTATTCGCTTTAGCCAGTGATTTTAACAATGTAGATCTAACCTTGGTCTATGATATTTCTGCTGGCAGTTCGCGGCATTTAATTTTAACCGCAGATTTTGTAAAAAACCTAGGCTATGACGCTGATGTAGTTTCTGCCCTTATAGATAAGCCAAATTACGCTGAAGAAACTGCGGGTTATAAGTTGGATGTTACCTGGGGCATACCTAAACCCACCAAGCGCGGTGAGTGGAATGTGGGGTTTGCTTACCGCCATTTGGAGCGCGATGCGGTGATGGATGCATTTGCTGATTCGGATTTTCTTTTGGGGGGAACGGATAATAAGGGCTACATCATTTCAGGCGAATATTCGGTGCTAAACAATACAAATATCAAAGTGAGCTTTTTAAGTGCTTCGAGTATTAATCCAATTGAAAATCCTCAATCCAAAAAAATTACTGATTTTGATAGTGATACCATTCAGCTTGATTTTAACCTTAAATTCTAAAGGGGAAGAGTATGATACGTAAATATGTGTTGACGGTAAGCCTTTTTGCGTTGGTTGCACCTGTGGTACATGCGGCCGGAGATGAACAAAAAGCAGCCTTGGCGAAATCTCAATTTATGTTGCGCCAATTAACAGCGGAAAAAAGCGAGGCGGATAAAAAAAATAAAGAGCTTGATGAGGCTAACAAAGGCCTGAAGAGCCAGGTTGAAAAGCTACAAGCCGAGCTTGCCGTCAAAGTAAACCTTCTTGACCAGTGGCAAGGGAAAGCCCAAGAGCAACAGCAAGCTTTAGTAAAAACTCAGCAGGAAAGCGGCCAACAACAAAAAGAAATGAAGCGTGCGGCCGAATTTGTTAATCATCAAAAAACCAATATTGAGTCGCGCCTTCAAACACAGAGAAGTAATCTGGCTCTGTGTATGGATAACAACCGTAAACTCTATGACATTAATAAAGAGTTGGTGAGCAGTTATGAAAACAAAGGCTTTTGGGCCGTTGTAAAACACAAAGAACCCTTTACTGGAAAAAAACAGGTTGAGGTAGAAAAACTGGTACAGGAATACCAATACC
>JBEGTZ010000040.1:0-4677 GCA_041179125.1 Pseudomonadota bacterium
CTGGAATCTAATAATGCCGCCTCAAATACACTGCGTTCATTTAAATGATTAGGCAGGCTTAGCAGGATATTTATTTGTGTTTTATAACCATCTAATTTGCCAGTATTGGCATAGGCAAATAAAGCCCTGCTGTGCAGCCAATAAATAGAATGTTGAATGGTTTTGTTATTGCTAAATAAAGGTTGGACCTGCCGCAAATCCGCCAAAACCGCTGCGTACATGCGCAGCAAATCAAACCAAGCACCTTTGCCGCTTAAGGCCTCCACCTCACTGAGATAAAATTCTAAACGGCGCGATTGTGCCAGCACACTGGTGGGGTCTAAAAAAGCACTTATTTCACCTAAACGCGCACTGTCGGTGCGGCTCATACGCTGCGCATCGGTGTGTTGTATCAACATATTTAATGCGGCCAAATGCAATGGCGAAATTAATTGCCGCCCTTGATACTCCTGCAAGGTTGAAGCTTGCAAACCACGCTCTTTAAACCAGGCCGCCGCCGCTTGATAAAAAGCCTCGTCGTGGGTAACACCAAAACCTGCGGGAGAAGTGGTTTCCACCTCAACACGCAGTGCATCATTTAAATTTAATTCCACAAAAACATGCGAAGGTAAAACAGCCGCACGCGGGGTAAATTCCAAATGGCGCGCCAGCACAATAAATAACATGCTGGAACTAATACAATTAAATTGCCCACTGGAAAAAATGGCATTTATTGCCGATTGATCTTCATCGTAACCACCTTTTTGGTGTGAATCTGGCGTAACAAAAAAATGCTGGTGCATCGCTTGATAGACACGCTCCGCCTGACGATATTGGTTTTTATCGCTGCGCACATCCGCAGGTAAACCCTCCATAAACGCCTTAACCCGGCGCTGGCTATTTTCATAATCCGCCAAATTGCGCAGGCCAGAGGCGAGGATATAAAAGGCTAACAGTGCATCCGGGTCATTTTGCTCGGCACGATGACGCAGACTGATGGTGTCACTTTCAAAATAAGACAGTTCCGACCAAATAGGGTAAGGCGACTGACCGTAGGTGGGCCTTAAACTGGGCGTGTCGGCACGGCTAGACGCGGCGGCCAATGTTAAGAATAAAATTAGCCCGCAGGCGAGGTGTTTGAACATATAAAATTACGATGAGGGCGGTCGTCTATAGGCGGGGTGAGGCAGTGTAAGTTCCCCTGTATGCAAAGCGCAAATAGTGCTATTTATTTACAGGGAATTATTCCCCAGCTAAGGCTTGCGCCGCTTGTGTAATTCCCGCCTCCACCAGTTGCACCGGCTCCTGCTTGCGCCAATTTAAAACGCCCTGCTTGCCATCCATTTTTAATGTGTCTAATAGTTTTTTACTGCGCACATCATAAATACGGAAATTTAATTGCCAGTAGCCTTTGGAGTGTTCTTTTTGCCCTTCAGCATAGGGGTTTTCTGAAATAGCCATCAACTGAGGCAATAATAAAAATTCTGCATTTAATTGCTGCGCCGCCTTAAATGTTTGCGTCAGGCTGTCCGCCTCCATTTGGCTCATACAACCTGGGAATTGTTGGGTAAATTTTTGTTTAATTTTTTGCGCCAGTTGAAACTGCGTGCGTGTAATGGGTTGATCCTCATCCAACAAGCTCACGTCCGGGTAGCCTAAATACAATTTGCTGCTGTGTGGCAGCACCCAAGTGTGCTGCCGTTTTAATTCATAATGATCACTCAAATGCACCGCCGCCAACGTATCGCGGCTTAATTCGCGGCTGTATTGGGCCGTGCAACCCAACTGAAATAAGCACAGCACCAAGGTCAAGGTAGTGGCTAGCGCCACGGCGCCAGGTGAGCGAATTTTATTTTTAACCACCTTAATGGACATATCAGCCGCCATTTTTATTAAAATTTGTGGGCACCCACATTCGCTTAACACATTAAAACGTAACTGTTCAGCACAATTTCCATTTGATTCACGTCATCCCCGCGCAGGCGGGGATGACGAAAAAATGTGCAATAGTTACATTAAAACAACATTTAAAATAAAAGCACTCAAACACTAAAAGCCTCTATTCTTTCAAAATCACGCAATAAAAAAGCGGCCAAATCAAAGTGGGCCGGCATCGAGATTCAAGTTCGAGTATAGCTTGCGAGCCAGAAGAAGCCGCTCAACGCGACAAAAAGCCTTTGGCGAAACAAGAAAGCCTTTAGCACGAAAACACAATAGACGCCCCGAGCGAAAAAAGAAGAGCCACACCCGCATGTTCAGTTTAACCAGCCTACTCAATTTAACTCCGCTAGGCGCCCATCGCTGGAATTCTGAGGTGCATTGCCAGAATTTTCGTGGGAAGCTGTATGGCGGCCAATTGTTAGGGCAAGCGTTAATTGCAGTGAATAATGAACATCCACTGCGGCCCATACACACGCTGCATACGCAATTTCTTGCCGCCAGTGATAAGCAAGCCGCCATCGAATACCGCGTCAAACGCCTGCGCCACGGGCGCTCGTTCAGCCAGTACCAAATAAGTGCTTGGCAAAAAAAACGCCTCATCGCTCAGATGTTGGCCGCCTGCCACCAGGGGGAAACCGGTTTTACCCATCAAGAACCCTGCCCACAAGCCCCGCCGCCACAACCCACCACGCAAAGGCAACTCGCACCGGAAATTAACCTTTGGCTTGAAGCGCAGGAGGATGCGGCGCTGGAATTAATTCATTGCGAAGGCGCACGCTTGGATCAGAGCACTCCGAGCGATGGCGGCTCTCTGTACTGGCTGCGCATTCGCCCCACACTGCACCCGCAACAACAATTACCCGCCTTGGCGTTTATTTCAGACCTGGGCATTCTGGCCAGCAGCTTAATACCACACGCCAGCCATTTATTTCATCCAGAGCTAACACCCGCCAGCCTCAACCACACTATTTGGTTTCACCAACCCAGTGTGGATCTCAACCAATGGCACCTGGTTAAAACCCACAGCCCTTGGGCCGGTGCCGGGCGCGGGCTGGGGCATAGCTATGTGTTTGATCAAAAAGGAATTTTAATTGCGAGCGCGGTGCAAGAGGGCTTGATTCGCCCCGGCGTGCCCAGGGCAAACCAGGCATGAGCGTCTATACTGCTGATAAATCACTCAATTAACGGGGTAAACACCATGGAGCGCGTGACCATTGCAGACGCAATAAATGAATTAGACGAGCTAGCTTGCGCGCTGGACAACGCTTATTGGGACAGTGCGAACATCCAACATAAGGATATTTTTTATAATTTGATCAGCATAATTCACGGCGAATTAAATGAATTAGCCAAGCTGAGCGTGGTGGATCACAGCATGGCCTACGAGCCAATCACCGCGCCCTGGCGCAACGCTGTTAGCAAACTGAAACAGCTGCACAGCCATTTAGAGGCCTGGGTTATCCGCACAAAAACCGTGGAGCAGCTGGAATATCACCTGCCCAAACTCATCCGCACCCTAACGGTACAGAATTAACCTGCTTAACCACCTTTAAAAGCAGGTTTATTGTTCCGCCCAAGCCTCTTCAATCCAGGGGCAACGTTTGACATAACGCCGAATATACCGCCACTTAGCCTTAAACCCACCCGGCTGCGCCCAACCATGCTGAATATGCTGCCAAGCACTGGGGAATTCCGGCAAGCCTTCATCCCAACGGCCCAACACCACATCATCCGGGTTCGGCCCGCCGGGGAACGTCACTACCTTTGCCCGGCTCGGTTTGGCGGCAGAATAAAACAAACGCAAAGGGAAATACGGCAAACAGTGGATACGAAAATGCCGCGTCCAGTGTTCCGGCCAAAACTTAATGCCACCAGGCACTGAAGACGTTATGTAATGTTGTTCAAAGTGATATTTATCCGCAGTGGCCTGCGGATTAGCGCGGAAATTGGCCAGAATATGCGGGTTTTTGCCGATGGGAAAACGAAAAATTGAAGTTTGCCCCATGCGTGAAAATGGCTTCGCCCAATTGCGCGCCAAGATCACATCATCCGGCGAGCCGTGGGTAAAATAACCGTCAATATTATCAATAATCACCGAATCCAAATCGATAAACAGCGCAGGCCCACTCAAGCCACCCAACTGCTCCCCCCACAACACCACTTTGCGCCATTTACCGATGGTGCGCTCCGGGTGTGGGCAGCCCAATTCCGGCAGCGGGCGGGCTTCCACCTCAGGCCGCAAACCATTGGCGTTATCGGTGAAACACACCAAGCGAAACTCACCGGTAATATGCCTGCGCGCCATGCCATAGAGTTTATTGACGTATTCAGGGCCAAATTTCTCGCCCCATTTCACACAGATAATTAGTTTTTGAACACTCATACAGGGTACTTTTTAGCGGCCAGATTGCGGCCTGAAGGGCATTTAAAGAAGGCGCGGGATTCTATACAAGCCCCCCAGCAAAAGCAAAAAACCCCCGCGAGGGCTTCAACCTAAAAACCTCAGTTGAGCGTGTAGCGAGAGCGCCTAAAGCGCGGAATTTAAAGCGATTTTTGCCGAAATTTGGTGAAAGCAGTAGTCGCCACTACGATGAGCCAAATTTTGGCAAAAATCGCTTTAAATTCAAGTGTTAGGCGTTCGCAGTAGCGCTCAATTGAGGTTTTTAGGTTCAATGGAATGGTGTACCATTCGCGCTTTTTTTGCGGGCGGAAATGCGCATGAAAGTAGCGGTGATCGGCGTTGGATATGTGGGTTTA
>JBEGTZ010000041.1:0-13634 GCA_041179125.1 Pseudomonadota bacterium
TGTTGCACTATTTTTTGGTGCGGGATTTTCTGGTGCAGGCATGGGCTTGGGTGAAAGAGATAAAAACACTTGGAAAAAAGTTGTATTCACCAGCGCCTCCCATTGTTCTTGATGGGACACCAGCTCATGCCAGGAGCCTTGTGTTTGATAGTGTTGGCTTAATAGGGGTGTAAGCGTATCAATTACTTTTTCATCCACACCATTCATGGCGTTGCTCAGTAGCGACTGGTTGGAAAAATAACTAAAAATTAAAAATGCCAGCACTAAGACACTAATAATCAATGCGTGCGCTAAAAATAATTTGTGGGCTAATTTAAATTTCATAAATTACATATACGGTTGAGTGGGTGCGGGCTGCTGGCAATAATACTATGCAGGGATAAAGCGGCGTGTTGAGGCTATTTTGCCTGTGCCTGCTAATAAGTTCCTGCTAATAAGTTCCGGTAGCAATACCGCTGAAAATAACTACTGATTCACAGGCGGTCAAGAACTCATTGTATCCGCTGTATTTCCTCATAATTTCCTCACAATTCGTCACTAGAATGCCGTGAACCATGTCGCGGGTCTTAAGCCATTGGCCTTAAGATATTAATTATTTGACATGCCAACCCTCACGATAAATGTGAATTTTCGAATAACAATTAATTCAGGCGCATTATTATGTCAGTGTATAAAACTCTGTTTCCGCTTGTGATTACCGCATCCTTGCTTGCAGGTTGTGGTGGGCAAACAACCTCTTCAAGTTCCTCCTCTTCAAGCTCTTCTTCATCAAGTTCCTCTTCGAGTTCTTCATCATCTAGCTCTTCTTCAAGCTCCTCATCAAGCTCTTCTTCGTCATCAAGTTCAAGCGGTGGCCTGCCCGATAAACTGGTAGTGGCTATTAATTCTGGTGGGCCTGAAATTACCTATGAAAATACACGTTATTCTGCCGACCAGTATTTTTCTGCTGGCACGGTAAGTAGTACAAATAGCGCCATTACGGGCGCGTCGGATGCCGCTGTTTTTCAAAATGCACGCAACGGCACGTTTTCTTACGATGTTCCGGTAACGGCGGGCACTTATAGAATTCGTATGCAATTTGCTGAAACTAATTTCACATCGGCAAGCAAGCGTTCATTTAATGTTGCCATAGAAGGCAAAAAAGAAATGTCGAATGTCGATTTATATACATTGGCTGGCCGCAATGGCGCTTATGAATATGAAGTAAAAAATGTGCGCGTGAGCGATGGAAAATTAAATATCGCACTAGAAAGCATTATTGATAGCGCAACTATAAGTGGCTTAGCTATTTATTCAGCCGATGGGAAATTAGACACCTCAGTGGTAGTGCCGCCCATCACCGGTAACGATACGATGGGATTTATCGGCTGTTCTATGGCTGAAAATACGGCGACGGGTTATCGCGCGGTGGGTGGGAAAAAAATGTGGGGGCCTTATGGCACCAATGGTGATGTGGTGCAAAGCTGGACCAGCAACACATCGGCCTCCTGGGGTAAATTTGATAAACAAGTGGCTAAATACGGCAAGCCCACCGAGGTTTGGGTAATGATTTGTATTTTTGCTCAGAACGGTGTGACGTTTGATGAGGTGAAAAAACTCATTGCCAATGCGCGCGCTCATGCTGCCCCTGGCGCAAAAATTTATATCACCGGCCAACCACTTTATGCTGCGGGTTTAACCTGTGATTTAGCCGGTTCTGGCGGCCCAGAAAAAACAGATCAGATGGCAAAACAAGCGGCTGCGGATACCAGTTTGAACGTTATTTATCCCGGCGCTTTTGGCCCGTTAGCCAGCGGGGATCGCAGTGATAATTGCCACGCCAACACCACAGGGCAGAAAAAATTGGGGCAACAAGCCGTGCAGTTTTTCGGTCAGTAAAGGACTCAGCCTGCCTTGGTCTCGCAGTTTTGCTGCGGGATCGGGGCGGCTTGTCGTAAACCTCAGTTGGATCTCCCAAATACGCGCTCCATTAGGCCTCACCTACGGCGTCACTTCAAACCGCCCGGCATAGCGAAATATCTGCCCAAACAGCGGGTGGGTTAGACGAAAGTCCATGTCGAAGTGGGTGTCATCTACGGCTTCTTCTCTAATCGTGGTGTGGCCCAGCAGTAGCCATTCGGCAATGGGTAGCTGCCACGCGCCCAGCTTCACGATAAATCGAACGCCTTCGTAATAGAGTTTCCCGCTTTCCACATGCACCGCCATTTCAAGGCCCAGTATGGGGTTTACGTATTCAGTCAGCCGGTTGCCTGCCCCGGCTACCCAGTGGCTGTTGAAGTACACCACTTTGCCGTCGGCAAAACTCAGGGTGCGGCGCCAACTTTGCCGGCTGCCGTCGTCTTGCCGCTCCACCAAGGTGGGCACTTGCGGCCCGGCTCGGTTTATCAGTGCGCCCAGCAGGTGCAGCAGGGTTAAAAACGGTTGCATCCAGCGTGGGTATTCAATGTCCAGATGGCCGGTTTCCCGTGTTGGCCCGGCTTTGTAGTGGGCCTGTAAGGCGGGCGGTAGTTGGTCAAACTGTGCGCCCAGGGCGCTGTGCATCAGGCTTTTCATAGGATAGTTACTCCGGGTATGTGTTTATAAACCATTAGGGCCACCACCAATACCATTGCGCTGAAGGCGGGCACGCCCAGCCAAAACCACCATTGCGCCATGTGCCAATACCGTTCAGGCAGGGCGGTGTGTTCGGCTTGTGCGGCGGTTGACATGTTGCGCATCTGAATTTGCAGCCATACCACCGGCAGCCAACAGGCTCCGGCAAAACAATACAGGCTAAGGCTTGCAACAACCCAGGGGGTGTTAAGCGGTAGGTGAACAAGCCACAGCATCCACAGGCCGCTGATGGGCTGGAAAATGACCGTGGGGGTGGTGAATAGCCAATCGGCCAGTACAACATGCCGGTTGGTGATGGCGATGTGGGCCACATCACCGCTGCGGTCGGCCATCCATTTATAAAACGCACTGCCAAGGCCGGTGCCGAACAGCAGCACCATGCTGAGGATGTGTAGGGTTTTTGTTAGTTCGTAGGTCATAAAAGTACTTACATTGCATTGCTTAAAAACAAATTCGCCGTCGCGCTTAACGGCGGGCGGCCTAAAAATTGGGCAAACGGCAGCACATCGGCACAATTGCCCGCCTGCAACATGCGCAGGTTATCCGGCTGCAACAGCGGGCTGAAGTATTGCCCCAGCTGCGCGCCCAACATGGCCAAAGCCAGGGGCACACGGATGATGCGGGCTGGCCCCAGCCCTTGCGCGTTGCGCATTTGCTGCAACCATTCGCTGAAGGTAAAAACACTCGGCCCTACTACATCCAGTGTGCGCGGCGCCTGGGGTGCGACCAAACACTGCGCCACCGCTGCGACCACATCACTGATGTGTACTGGTTGCACGCGTTGCTGGCCGTCACCCGCCACTGGAATCACCGGCAGTGCTGCCATTTTCATAAACACCCCACTGCTGGCGCCGCCCCGGCCATACACCAGTGAGGGCCGCAGGATACACCCGTCTAAATCCAAACTGCGCAGGCACTCATCCGCTGCTCGTTTGCTCAGGTGATAGGCGGAGCACGCGTGCTCATCTGCACCTAAAGCGGAGATTTGCACTACCTTTCGTATGCCCATCTGCACGCAGGCTTGAAACAAAGCCTTGGGGGCTTGTGTATGTAGAACGTCAAAGCGCTGGGTTCGCGTTTGACTGATGATGCCCACGGCGTTGATGACGGCATCAATGCCTTCCAGATGCGTCAGCCAATCCGCCGCTGTTTGTAGCGTAGAGAAATTCAGCCCATCCCGGCGCGATACCGCGTGGATGTGATGGCCCTGGGCGGTGAGGGTGTGGGTGATGTTCTGGCCGATAAACCCGCTGGCGCCGGTAAGTAAAATGTTCATAAATTGGCTCCTGTGGTGCGGGCTATACGCTCGTAACCGCTCAAGCGTTTGCCCAATAGGTACAAGCCGAACAACACCCCTGTTAATGCTGCCATCAAGCTCAGGCGCAGGCTGTCCATAGGGTTTTGATGGCGGGCGAACAGATCAACAAGCAACACCAATAACAAGGGCGCAACCACCAACATCACCTTGGTGTACGTCATCCAAAACAGCGCCGCGCGCTCGTCTGGGCAAATGTGGTTCAGTACATTAACCAATGGGCGCGATAACACCGCCAACACCACCAGGCTTAGCCCAACGCACATAACAGATTCGATCAGCAACAAAAGGTAGGTATTCATAAGAAGCTCCGGGGGGTTAACAGGTAGCCTCAGTGTGGTGGTTGAAGGGTACAAAAACCTCCGCTGTGATAAATAAGGAGCCGAAAAAGGCTTCGCAATGATCCATTCGGAACTAAAAACCTAGGAATATCAGTTGAGCGCCCAGTTCTGCGCAATTCCTTGGCTCGCTGAGGTTTCTAGGGTTACAGGTGTTTGAGATTCAATTTGCGAAACTGCCCCGGCGTCATGCCTTCAAGCTCCCGGAAGGCATCATAAAAAGTGGACTGCGAGCTAAATCCCACACTCAAGCCCACCGACAACACCGAAGCCGCAGGCTCCGCTATCAACTGGGTTTTGGCCGCAGCCACCCGCGCCTCGCGCAGGAAGCGCGCAAAACCTTTGCCCAGGTGGTTATTTAGCAACTCGGATAATTGATGGCCGCTCACCCCCAGCCGCCCGGCCAATACCGGCAGGCTTAAACTGGGCTGAGCGTAAAGATGCTCATCCGCAAGCAAAGCGTTTAAACGCAAAAGCAGGGCATCGCAATCTAGGTTCGTCAAAGTGGAGCGGGTGTAAGACGCCGCTTGCACCGTTTCGCTCACCTCCACCGCAAGGGTTGGCCGCAAGCTGAGCGCGGTATGCACCAGGAAAAAAGCCGCGCCGATGGCCGAGGCATACAGGCTGTAAAACAGCTTATCCGGCAGGCTATTCTGGGCTTGAAATACCCCCAGCACCGACACGCCAATAGCAATCATGAAAACGACCCCTAGCAGGGTAATCTCCAAGCGAAAGCGCGCCCGCTCGGCACGCAAACCCAGCAGCCGATAACCCAGCCACACCAAATACCCCGCACCCACCACAAAGGCCAAGGGCGCAGCCAAAAGCGGGGGCAGCCAGCCACACGCCAGCAGCGGCAGCCCATGCCACAAGAGCCTAAGCCCGGTGAACGGTGCAGCCGCCGCGTTTAATAAAGGCTGGCTAAACAGAAAAAATGCAGGCGCCACACAAAACAGGGCCAAGCGGTAGGCCAAGCTCGCAACCCAAGGCATATCGAAATACAACCACCCAAAATGCGCCAGCTGCAAAACACTCAACGCACACAACAAAACCAAACCCGCCCCCTGAGACAACCGCTGCCCCTGGTAGCGCTCAGAACGAAAATGCGTCACACCTAAAATCAGCGCGCTAAACAGCGAAAACCCAATCAGCAACAATGCCAAAGCGGTCATTTATTGGCTCCTCAAACTATCCAAATCGAAAAAATTGAACCTAAAAACTTCAGTTAAACCTGTAGCGAGCGCGGCTAGGCACAGAAGACCAAGCCGCAGAATGTGAAGCGATTTTTGCCACATGGCGCTGGGGGCGGTGATGTTAACCTGGAAACCTAAGTGGGATAATACGGTCTGCGCAACCCATTGATCTGTTTAATAAAAGTTTAAAAATTTGAACGCCTCAACCGGTTGCCCTGCATTTTTAGCGCACCAATGCTTTACACCGCTTTTAGCGCACCAATGCCTTACACCGCTGTTGGGCGCTTAACTTAGGTTTCTCGGGTTAACACTTCTCCTACCAGGAATAACCACTCTCACACAAATGCCTTAAAACCTTAACCAATTCTTAACGGGTTTTTCACAGCCTGCATCTAGGCTGTATTCTGAGACAATTCGGTCTCGCCTCTTTTGGAGAACCCTGCGTGCGAACAACTCATCAACCCTGGTATGCCTGCCTATTCGGCCTTGCCTTCATTATTTTTACCTCGTTTGCCAACGCCGCCGTCATTAGCCGTGGCCCTTACTTGCAAATGGGCGATAACGACAACATGACCATCCGCTGGCGCAGTGATTCGGCCACGGATTCGGTGGTGCGTTTTGGCAGCAGCCCCAGCGCGTTGAGCCAAACCGTAAGCGTGAGCGGTACGCGCACGGAGCACATCGTCAAGTTGACTGGCTTGTCCGCATCCACACAGTACTATTACAGCGTGGGCAGTAGCACTCAAACCTTGGCCGGTGGCGATAACACCTATCGCTTTACCACCTCCCCTAACCCTGGCACCGCAAGCCCCACACGCGTTTGGCTGATCGGGGATGCCGGTACGGGCACTTCCAGTCAAACCGCTGTGTACAACGCCTATTTGAATTATCCCGGCGCCGCTAATACCAACCTGTGGTTGATGCTGGGTGATAACGCGTACGATTCCGGCACTGATGCTGAATTTCAGAGCAAAATGTTCAACATGTACCCTGTGTTAATGCGTCAAGTACCCATTTGGCCAACCCTAGGTAATCACGATGGCGCCTCCGCTAACTCCAGCACGCAAAGCGGCCCTTACTACGATATTTTTACGCTGCCGAAGGCTGCTGAAGTGGGCGGTTTGGCTTCGGGCACTGAGGCTTATTATTCTTTTGATTACGGCAATATCCACTTCATCTGTCTGGACTCCTACGAAACCAGCCGTGCCACCAACGGCGCCATGTTGACCTGGATGCAAAACGACATCGCCGCCACCGACAAACAATGGATCATCGCTTTTTTCCATCACCCGCCGTACACCAAGGGTTCACACAACTCGGATACCGAATCTGAGCTCATCGACATGCGCCAAAACGCGCTGCCCATCTTAGAAAACTACGGCGTCGATCTTGTGTTCACCGGTCACAGCCACTCCTACGAGCGGTCTTTTTTACTCGACGGACACTACGGCAACTCCAGCACATTTACAGCGTCACACAAGGTGGATGGCGGCAGTGGCCGTGAAGACGGCACCGGTGCCTACGTAAAAGCGCCGGGCGCAAGCCGTGCCGGAGCGGTTTATACCGTAGCCGGTGCTTCTGGAAAAATTTCTGGCGGCACGCTGAACCACCCGGCCATGTTCACCTCGCTGAACCAACTGGGCTCGGTCATTTTGGATGTGAATGGCAACCGTCTGGATTTCAAACACTTAAACTCCAGCGGTACCGTCACCGATTACTTCACCCTCATCAAAGGCAGTGACACCACGCCGCCCACCTTAACGGCTGCCAGCGCGGTTTCTGCCTCGGCTGTGAGCGTGTCGTTCAGTGAACCGGTGGCTGCGGCCAGTGGCGGCACCGCCGCAAACTACATCATTAACAATGGCGTGAGCGTTAATTCAGCCAGCGTCAGCGGCAGCACGGTAACGCTTAACACCTCGGCGTTAACCTCCGGCACCAACTACACCCTAACGGTCAACAATGTGCAGGATGTCAGCAACAACGTTATCGCCGCGAACAGCCAGCGCAGCTTCACCTATTCCTCAGGCGTTTCCAGTTCCAGCAGCTCATCTTCATCAAGCAGTTCTTCCTCATCCTCATCCAATAGCACCTCGTCTTCTTCCAGCAGCTCCTCATCGTCCAGCAGCGCAGGCGCTACCTCTTCAGGCAGCCCAACGACTGTGAGCTTTCAACAAGGCACCAATGCATACTCAGGCAGTGTGGATACCTATGTGGCCAGCGGGGCGGCGTCCAACAACTACGGAACCGCCAACGCCATTTTGGCGGATGCTGATGATGGCTCGCGGGATAAGTTGATCTCGTTACTAAAATGGAACGTGGCTTCCATCCCCGCAGGGAAAACAATCACAGCGGCCTCGATTACCCTGCGCGTGTTTAATTCCTCAGCGGGCGCTTACAACCTGTGGGCCATGACCACCGCATGGGCACCGGGCACCGCCACCTGGAACAACACCCTGCCAGAAACCAATCGCGGCGCCCAAATTGGCAGCTTCACCCCCACCAGTAACACCACCTACACGCTTACACTCAATGCAGCGGGTATCGCACTGGTACAAAGCTGGGTGAACGGTAGCGCCAACAACGGCATCAGCATTGCCTCAGGCGGGACAACCGATGGTGTGGACATACGCTCCAACGAATACGGCACCGTAGCTCAACGGCCTAGTCTGACTGTCACCTACCAATAAACCACCCAGGGTGGGCGGCTAGCAAAGCGCCCACCCTATTTTTTGCAGGTTTTTCATGTTCAATCCCTCATTAATAGCCTTTTGGCCCTTAATAACCACTAGGCGCAGCACCCAAACCTTAGGGTTTTTAGTGCTGCTGCTCCTGGCCCAAAGCCTCTGTGCTCACGGCACCCGAGATGTGCGCATTCAAGAGCTTAACCAACAGTTGAAGCAAAACCCCAACAATGCCGAGCTTTATCTACAAAGGGGCCGCGTATGGATAGACTCCCAAGTTTGGAGCCACGCCCTGGATGACACCCTGCGCGCCGAACGTATCCAGCCTGAACTGCATGAAGCCCTGTACTGGCAGGGGTATATCCATTACCGCACGCAAAAATTCACCCAAGCCAAACAGTGTCTGGAGCGCTACATAACCTTGGCCCCCCAATCCCCCGCAGGCCACACCACACTTGCCCAAGTACATACCGAACAGAAAAACTACGCCCTGGCCGCACAGCACTTCGACCTCGCCATTGCCGCCGACAGCAATCCCCAACCCCAGCGTTACATAGAGCGCTACCGCGTTTTACGCCTGATGCAACCGGCCAACCCTGCGCGCATCGAAAACGGCCTAAAAGAAGGCGTGGCCCGCCACGGGGAGATCATCAATTTATTAGAATTATTGGTGGAGTGGCATCAACACCAAGGCCAATGGACAGAAGCACTAGCCTGGCTAAACCGCTACCCAGAACCCCTACGCCAAACCCCACAGTGGTGGTTGGCCAAAGGCCACTTGTTGAAGCACAAAGGCGACACCAGCGAAGCACAAAAAGCCTACCAAACCGTCATCGACAACCTGGCATTACTCTCCGAACACAAACGATCGCTACGTCCGTTTATACAGGCAAAACAAGAAGCAGAAGCCGCCTTGATTGCCCTGCATAGAACCTAAAAACTAAGTTGCGTGCCCAAAAATTGGATAAGCCATTAATTCGAAAAATGAAGATTAAAATACAGACCAAGTTGATGGCTTGTTCAAGTCTTTAATATTTAGCACGCGTGCAAAAAACTTCAGTTATCCCAGAAACCTCAGTTGAGCGCCCAAAAGCTGTGTAAGTCATTGGTGCGGATAGCAAAAGTTTAAAATGAAGGGCAACCTGATTGGTTGTTCGAATTTTTTAACTTTTGCTAGGCGCGTCAATGGGTTGTGCAGACTTGGGTGATCCAACTGAGGTTTTTAGGTTAATGGGTTCGGACACGGCACCCAATGGCCCAATACAGCCAGGAACAGAAAGAACATGCCCTGCGAATACCACCGTCCAACGGGCCGCACGGTTCGCAGCGTTGCCGAAGAACTCGGCCTCAGCCATCACACACTCAAAACGTGGATCAACGATACCGAGCTGAGGCAGGCCATACTCGGCAGCAGCGCCCTACCACCACGAGCCACACTACCTACGCTCCAGAATTTAAAACGCGTGTCCTGCAAGCAGTGGCCGACCGACCGGCTGGCTCCACCATCAAAAATATCGCGGCGGAATTCAACCTGCGTCCCCACACCATCAACGGGTGGCTGAAAGCGTCGAAAAAAGAACCCAAAACAGCTAACAGCCAAGCACATAGCAGCCCCCATCGCCACCCCTGCCGACCATCAAAACCCAGCGCTTGAAGACGAAGCCCCTCGAGACTCCACCGCAGTGACGGCACCACAACCCAGCCACTCAATGCTCATGGGGCTGGAGCTCAAACTCGAATTAGCGCGCAAAGACAAAGCCCTCGCCGAAATAGCCGTACCGCTCATCAACCTCGGCGCCCACCACGCCCTGGCCACAGCGCAGCCCGGCTGGGCAGCAAGCGCCGGGGGGAAGTAGATCAATTACTCGGCGTCAAATAAAGCCTATTCACCACAGGCAAGGTGCGCTGTTTTTTACCGGTAAAGCGTACAAACCGCCGCCAACCTGTGCCACAATCCGGGCCTTTCGTGCCCTAGCCCATCAACCAAAATTTTTAAAGGAAACCCCCTACCATGCTCATTGCCAACCTTAATGTTTCGCGTGTTCTTCTCTCCTGCGCTATAGCAAGCCTCACCCTCAGCCTCACCGCCTGCGGCTCCAGCAAAAAAAGCAGCAGCTCCAGCTCATCCAGCAGTTCCAGCTCTTCAAGCTCCAGCGGCTTCGCCTTCAGCCCCTGCACCCCGCTCACCAACCAAGCCCCCGGCACCCAAGTCACCTTCACCCCACCCATTGAACTCACCGCCCTCAACGCCACCGGCAGCCTCAAAATAACCGGCGACGCCAGCGCCTACTATTCCCTCACCGCCCCCACCGGCTACACCCAGTCCGAAACCAGCATCAGCACCGTAGCCACCAAAACACAACCCATCTCAGTACGCCTCACCACCAGCAGCACCGCAGGCGCAAGCGTAAAAGCCAGCCTTAGTGTTGGCAGCCAAAAAGTAGAATGCACCGCCACCACCCAAAGCGACCTCACCGCCCCCACCGCCAGCATCACCTTCCCACCCAAAGTTAGCCTCACCGAAGGCAGCACGGTAATTGTGCGCGGCACGGTAAAAGATGAAGCCGGTGGCAGTGGTATTAAAAGTGTAAAAATAAATAATATAGCCGCAACCACCCTGGATGAAGTTAAAGGCACCTGGGAATTAAAAGCCGCTGTTTTAACGGATGGTTTGAATAATTTAAAACTTGAAGTAGAAGATAAAGCGGGGAATAAAACGGAAAGTTCTGTGAGTGTGACTAAAGGGGATATTACCCAAGCCTTCCCGGAAAATGGCGGCGTGGATTTTGTGGGGCCGCAAACGGTGGCTTGGGATAACTTGGATGGGCGCAATAGGGCTTTGGTTGTAGATGTAGCTAAAAAATCCGTTGTGGCCGTTGAGTTGGATCCTAAAAAAATTGTGGGCAGTAGAACATTGTTGGCGGGTGGGGACGTTAAGCCGCTGGTGTTTGAAACAACTGATCTCTTTGGGGGGAAATTATATCCTGGGGCACCGATAATTTTGGATAAAAATAATAAAACAGCGCTTATTGGGCAAACTAATGGACTGAAAGAAATAAATGACTACGGCGAGTTAATTTCTATGGATTTGGTGTCGGGCAATATTTCAAATTTCTTTGTGGGCGAAATTACAATGGGTTCTGCTGATATTTCTTTTGATAAAATAAATTCCCCGCAGCGGGTTTTTGTTGGCGGCATTACGCAGGGAACCATTAGCGCTATCGAAATCAGCAACAAAGCACCGTCTATTTATAGTGATGCAGGCTTGAGCGTTCCTGATGCCAACCAGAAGTTTTCTAATACTGGGTCGTTAGCTTTGGATTCTGCTAATCAACGTGTGCTAATGACAAGTTTAACCGGCAAGCAATTTATCTATTCTATAGATGTTAGCTTACCTGCTGGGGATGAAAAAAGTGGCAAGCGCACACTGTTTGCGGCTGCCGATACCTTGCCTGCGGATACTCAATTTACCTCGGATGGCGAAAATGTATTAACCTCGGTGAGAATAGATGAAAAAAATAACCGCGCACTGGTGGTGGATCGGTTAAAACCCGCATTATTTTCATTTTCTTTGGGTGTTGTTGGCTCCGAAGCAGACGGAGTACGTAAACTTTTCTCCAATAACATTATAAATCCAGACAACAAATTGGTTGAACCCTATGGTTTGGCAGTGGATGCTGAATTACCCTATGTATTAATTGTTGATAAGGGGCAGAAAGCACTCGTGGCAGCAGATTTAGTATCAGGTGATCGCGTTATTGTGTCTAAATCTGCAAATTAATACACAGTGGCGAGAGATGGCTTGGATGACTAGGAATTGTGTTCGCTTGGTCACGTTGATAGTGGCGGTTATTTTTATTTCATCATGTGAGGCAGGTATGTTTACCAAAGAAGATGTGGTGCTTTTTTCTCGGGTTCAAGGAAAAGTTTTATTTAAAGGGGTTCCGGTAGACAAGGCTAAAGTCATTCGGCGTTATACATACGATACCCCCAGCCCAATCGAGGATTCATGTCTTACCGATGGTGATGGGATGTTTACTTTTCCTATGATTATAAAAAAAGATGCACGTCTCACACCTCTAGTTCAGTTTGTAGTACATCAAGAGCTGTACGTCGATCATGGAGGTTCCCGATATGAAATTTGGCTGCACGGAAAAATGAAAAAAACTGAGAATTCGGAATATGGTGGCGAGTTCAAAACCATTTTTTGCGAGCTAACAAAAGGCGCGGAAAGAAAAGAAATTGGTATGTTAAATGTCTTTTTTACAAATTGTACATGGTGATCAATCATTAATTGGAAGGTTCGCCATTTTGATTTTTTTGTTTGGGGCGCCTCAGAAAATTGCATTTTTTGTGATTTTTCAGTCCCGCAGCCCAGTGTTTTCGGGGGCTATATTTTTAAAAAACGAATTTCCGGAGGTGCCCTTTAGCCTTGCGCACTTTGATTTTAATGCGCGCCTCCAGTATTTTTTCGGAGAAAATTAAAATAGATAATATTTTCATCGGAAACCTTAAGGGTGCGGCAAAAATGATTAAAAAATGTATGCGTTTGGCGGTTTTAACAGCGGCAGTTGTTTTTAATTCATCATGTGAGGCAGGTATGTTTACTAAAGAAGATGTGGTGCTTTTTTCTCGGGTGCAGGGGCAAGTATTATTTAAGGGGGTGCCGGTAGCCAAAGCCAAAATTATCCGCAGTTATGAATACGGCGCATCTAAACCCACTGAAGACTTCAGTATGACCAATGACGAAGGGATGTTCGACTTGCCCGTTGTAATAAAAAAGGGAGCGTCTATTACACCTTTGGTGCAGTTTGTTGTATACCAAGAGATTTTTGTAGAATGGAATGGTGAGAGACAGCAGATATGGTCTCATGGGAAAATGCACAAAAATGAAAACTCAGAATATGACGGGAATTTTAAAAAAATCACATGCGAGCTAACTGCCGAACTGGAGAGAATAGATTTAAACAATCTTGACTATGTTTTCACCAACTGCAAATGGGATCACTAGAGGAATTTTATGACTTTTTTAACACCAAAAGATGCTGCTGGGCTGGCAAGAGGCATTTACGCCATAAATAAAAATAAGCAGGTTGCAGTGGCAGCTTTTTTAAGTGCTTCTATATTCCAAAAAAACTCAACCAAGGTAATGAATGCTGAAGTTGGGTTCCGCGCCATAAACGCCACGGATGCCTTCGGTGTCTGCTCGCTGGGCGCAGGCATTTATGCTAATCACATTATTATAGTTTTTCGCGGCTCCACTGACGCCAATCACGGTGCTGATTGGGCCAGCAATGCACGCATCGGTGTTGAGACTTCCAAAACCGGATTGCCGGTACATATTGGCTTTAATTCCATTTTTAAAAGTATGCTGCCGCAAATTCAAGCATTTTTGTTGCAGCACCCAACTGCACTTATGGTGCATTGTGTGGGCCATAGTTTAGGCGGTGCCGTAGCTACACTGGCAGCAGATTGGGTTTCACAAAGCCTTAAA
>JBEGTZ010000042.1:0-10049 GCA_041179125.1 Pseudomonadota bacterium
TTCGTGATGATCGCAAGGCATTTTCGCGCGGAGGGAGGGAGTTTATGCGGTATAAATGACCGACTGAGCACGAAAATAACGAAGCGAGGGCGCGAAAAGTGGATTTCCGGAGGTGCCCTTAAAAATATTGCATTAGCTGGACGCAGTTACAACACCCGAATGGAAACGAAATTCCGCATCAACTGATTGCACCAACGCGCGATCCGCCTCTAAAAAATGCTTCACCCGCAGGTCTATTGATTCCGCTGCCACGCCCTGGGCCAGCGCCAAATAATCTTGGAAATGGCGGGATTCAGACTTTAAAAGTGACAAATAAAACTTCTGTAATTCATCGTCCAAATAGGGGGCAATTTTATTAAATCGCTCACAGGAGCGCGCTTCAATAATAGCTCCCACAATTAATACATCCACCAAACGCGCAGGTTCAAACGTGCGCACATCTTTACGCATACCCGCCGCATAACGAGACGCGCTAATTTGCCCGTAAGAAATATTGCGCTTTTGCATTATGGCAATCACCTGCTCAAAATGGCGCATTTCCTCGCGAATTAAACGGGACATTTTAAGCATTAAAGTGAAATTAAGCAGCGGGCCAGTACCAGGGCATTCATCGCCCTCGGGGCCGTATTTCCAGATTAACCCCATAGCCGTTTGAGCGGCTTTTAATTCACAATTAGCGTGATCAAGCAGCAATAACTCTGGATAAGCGAGTGCATTTTGCACCCAAGCATCCGGGGTTTCGCACAGTAAAAAATTATTTATTGCGTGCATAGCATTCATACAGGGTGCGCAAAATAACGCTCATAATGCACAAGCGAAAGTGTATAAAATTCTTCATCGAGCTGTAGTTTTAATTCCACTAAAGACTGCGGCTGAGCGGACGCCACCAAACGACAGCCATAATCATTTAAGTCGGTTATTTGGCTTGCACCCGCTTTTAATAAATCCATCACCCACGAATAGGCCGATAAATCCGGGTTGTGCCTAATTTTTTGCAGATGGAGTTGTTGTGCGAGTTTTCGAGCATCCAGAACATCCACGCGCGGCTGAATTAATTGCGTTAATAAACTATCTAAACGGGCGTTAATTAGGCGGCGCTGCACCGGGGTATAGGCATTCCAATGAATAACCTCATGGGTAAAACGTTTACAGCCACGGCATACAAGATCACCAATACCGGTGGAGCAAACCCCAATGCAGGGCGTACGAACCTGATACACGCATTACTCCAGCAGGTTACGATTTAAATAAAGAAAGGTCTTTGGCATCCCAATGAGGAAAGTGTTTGCGGATCAACGCATTCAGCTCTAATTCAAATGCCGAAAACTCACTGGCAGTAACACTAGAAAATGCTTTAGCTTCCTCCACCATTCCCGCCCCCACCGTAACATTGGTCAAGCGGTCGATAATAATAAAAGCGCCGGTGCCGCGATTGTGTTGGTAATTATCAACCACTACCGGCTGCTGCAAGGATACATCGACTTTTGCAATATCATTCAATTGCATACGCTCTGCGGCGCAAAAGCGTAACTCGTTAACATCAATACGATGATGAATTAAATTGACATTTCCCACAGTGACTTTAGTGGCGAATTTAAATAGATATTCTTTACCTGGCTGCATGGGGGCTTCTGCCATCCAAACTAAATGCGCAGTTAGTTGATTGGTAAAAGTAACCGTATCAGAGGCTTTGACCAGCATATCGCCACGGCTAATATCAATTTCATCTTCCAGCGTAATGGTAATAGCTTGGCCTGCAAATGCAGACTCCATATTGCCTTCAAAATTAACCAGCTGTTTTACGCGGCTGGTTTTACCTGAGGGCAGCACTTTGACTGCATCGCCAGGTTTTACCACGCCAGAGGCAATAGTGCCGCAAAAACCGCGAAAATCTAAATGGGGGCGGTTAACCAATTGCACAGGGTAGCGGAAATCGGTGAAATTTTTATCCTCAGCCACCGGCACAGTTTCCAACACTTGCATTAACGTGGGGCCTTGATACCAGGGTGCGCGCTCGCTGCGGTTAACGACGTTATCGCCATCCAGCGCCGACATAGGCACAAAATAATATTCTTGCGCATTAAGATTTTGACTAAACGTTAAATAATCCGCTTTTATTTTTTCAAATACATCACTGGAAAAGTCCGTTAAATCCATTTTATTAATGGCCACCACCACATGTTTAATACCAAGTAATGAAGCAATAAACGAGTGCCTTCGGGTTTGTGTCACCACACCATAACGCGCATCTATTAATATCACGGCTAAATCACAGGTGGATGCACCTGTGGCCATGTTGCGGGTGTACTGCTCATGGCCTGGGGTATCGGCAATGATAAATTTACGCAGGGCGGTGGAAAAATAACGGTATGCCACATCAATGGTAATACCTTGTTCACGCTCCGCCTGTAACCCGTCCACCAATAAAGCTAAGTCCAATTTTTCACCAGTGGTGCCGTGTTTTAAAGAGTCGGATTTAATCGCTTCAAGTTGATCTTCGTAAATCATTTTTGAATCGTGTAACAAGCGGCCAATTAAGGTAGATTTACCGTCATCTACAGAGCCACAGGTTAAAAAACGTAACAACTCTTTTTGTTCGTGCTGAGCCAAATAGGCATTTATATCAGTGGCAATTAAATCAGATTGGTGTGACATGGCAGTTCCGGGCAAGCAACAGTGAGCATTTAAAAACTCTGCAAACATTAAATATCCACAGAGTAATTGCAGATTAAAATAGCCTTGTTAAGGTTAAAAATAACCTTCTTGTTTTTTCTTTTCCATAGAGCCTGAGCTGTCATGGTCGATAACCCGGCCCTGGCGTTCGGAAGTGGTGGTTAATAGCATTTCTTGAATGATTTCAGGCAGCGTGGCGGCGTGGGATTCCACTGCCCCTGTGAGGGGGTAACAACCCAGGGTGCGAAAACGCACCATTTTTTCTTCAATTGTTTCGCCAGGCAATAATTGCATACGTTCGTCATCACGCATAATTAATACCCCATCGCGCTCAACCACCGGGCGCAATGCAGAAAAATATAAAGGCACAATGGGTATTTGTTCTAAATGAATATATTGCCAAATATCAAGTTCCGTCCAATTGGAGAGCGGAAATACACGTATTGACTCGCCTTTATCTACCCGTCCGTTGTAAATATTCCACAATTCAGGACGTTGATTTTTTGGATCCCAGCGGTGATTTTTATCGCGGAATGAATATACGCGCTCTTTTGCACGGGATTTTTCTTCATCCCTGCGTGCACCGCCAAATGCAGCATCAAAACCGTATTTATTGAGCGCTTGTTTTAAACCTTGCGTTTTCATGATGTCGGTATGTTTGGCGCTGCCGTGTACAAAAGGGCTAATGCCCATATCAATACCGTCTTGATTGATATGCACGATTAAATCCATGCCCAATTCTTTTGCGCGCATGTCACGAAATGCAATCATTTCCTTAAATTTCCAGGTGGTATCCACATGCATTAAAGGAAATGGCGGTTTGCCTGGCGCGAATGCTTTAGTGGCTAAATGCAGCATCACAGCGGAATCTTTACCGATGGAATAAAGCATGACCGGTTTATCAAACTCCGCTACCACTTCGCGAATGATATGGATGCTTTCAGCCTCAAGCTGTTTGAGGTGCGTCATTGAATGGGCATTGGATAGTAGATTAGACATATATGTGTTTTGGCTTTAGATCAAAAAGGCCGCCATTGTACTCGCCGAGTACCGCAGTTGCCAAAAGAAAGCCTCAGTGTTTGGCGTCATTTAGAGATTTTTACGGCCACAGGGCAGATATTTATGCAGCATCCCCTTAGAATGCCGCCCTGTTTAATACGGCGCCTATCATGACTTTTATTCGTCAATCCTCCCCCCATACACACAGTGGCGCCCGCGTACAGCACCTTATGCTGTGGGTATTGGCTGCTTTGCTGCCAGGGCTTTGCGTGCAGATTTGGCTGTATGGCCCCGGCAATTTACTCAACGCTATCGTGCTGGCGCTGTTGTGTTTAGGGTTTGAAGCGGCTTTTTTGGCATTGCGTAAAAAACCGATCAAAACTGCACTTTTGGATGGCAGCGCCCTGGTCACTGGCGCTTTATTAGCCGTGTGTTTACCGCCCTATTGCCCTATTTGGTTATTAATTACTGCGGCATCTTTTGCCATTGTGTTAACCAAACAATTGTACGGCGGCCTGGGGTTTAACCCTTTTAACCCCGCTATGGTGGCCTACGTAATCTTGCTGGTGTCATTCCCCGTGCAGATGACCCAGTGGCCCATAGCGGAAACCCTTAGGCCCGAAAGCGTAAGCGCTCACAATGTTTACACTGCATTACACGCCTGGTTTAGCGATTACGACGCCATAACAGGCGCCACCAGTTTGGATGTGTTGCGCCACAAACAGGGTTACACCCTGGATGCCTGGCTGAACCAACAGGCTATTTTTAAGCAGGCGTATTTTGCTGCCAGTGGTAGCGAGTGGGTTAATTTGGGGTTTTTATGTGGCGGCTTATTATTATTGGTTAAACGGGTTATTTCCTGGCATGCACCCGTAGCATTTTTGTCCAGCATAGGGGTTTTAGCAGCCTTTTTTTATGATGGCGGCAGCTCCCAAAGCCCCGGCTCCGCATTAATTCATTGGTTTAGTGGCGGCACAATGTTAGGTGCATTTTTTATTATCACCGACCCGGTCAGCAGTGCCGTAAGCCCCAAAGGCCGTTTAATTTTTGGCGCCTTAATTGGCAGCTTGGTGTATATCATTCGCGCTTGGGGTAATTATCCTGACGCCATTGCCTTTGCCGTATTATTCGGCAATTTTTGCGCGCCGTTTATCGATTTTTTTACACTGCCCAAAACCTACGGCCACACCCAAGCCCCTTCAGCAAAACGGTTTTTTGAACCATGAAGCAGGCTATTTATTTTGCTTTAAAAAAAAATAGCCTAAGCCTTACACTGTTTGCGATGGGATGCGCCCTTTTATTGGGTGGCATTTACCAGTGCACACAAACCCCCATTGCCCTACAACAACAACGCATACAACAACAGGCGCTGGATGAAATAATTCCCGCCAGCGAACATGACAATGCCTGGCATAAGGCTTTTTTTATTCTGGACGATAAAAATTGGCAGGCTCTAGGCAGCCCGAGCAACCGCAAGGTTTTTGTGGCAGAACGCAATAACACTGTTGTTGGGTTTATTCTACCCATTAAAACCCAACACGGTTATTCCGGTGATATTGAATTGTTATTGGGCGTTTATTTAGATGGACACATCGCCGCAGCACGCGTGGTATCCCACAAAGAAACTCCTGGGCTTGGCGACAAAATTGACATTAAACGCGGCAATTGGATTAATTCATTCCACTTAAAAAGCCTTAGTGACCCAAGCGACATGGGCTGGCATGTCAAAAAAGATAACGGAATATTTGACCAATTTGCCGGCGCCACCATAACCCCCAGAGCGTGCGTTGCCGCTATAAAACAGGGCCTTGATGTATTTAAAACACAACAGGCACACTGGCAACAACTTTATCAAACCCAACGAGCAGGCCACCGTGTTTTATAAATCAATTATTACTCAGGGTTTATGGAAAAATAATCCGGCGCTGGTGCAATTACTCGGGCTGTGCCCTCTGCTGGCTGTGAGCAATAATGTGGTGAATGCTTTAGGCATGGGCATTGCCACGCTTTGGGTATTAACCGGCTCCAATATTGCGATCTCCTGCATTGCGCGTTTTGTTCCCACAGCGGTTCGCCTACCCTGTTTTGTTATGGTGATTGCCGCGTTTACTACCAGTGCAGAATTATTATTACAGGCATTTAGCTACCCGCTGTACGCTATTTTAGGCATTTTTATTCCGCTGATTGTCACCAACTGCGTGATATTAGCGCGCGCAGAAAGCTTCGCCAGCAAAGCGTCTTTACGGGCCGCAGCGGTAGATGGCTTGGCGATGGGTGCGGGGTTTACGCTGGTGATTGTTCTGCTGGGCGGGCTACGCGAAATTTTAGGCACCGGCGCATTATTTGCGGATATGCATCTTTTATTTGGCGATGTAGCCAAACAACTGTACACCCCGATATTAGGGCAACAATATCCGGGTTTTATTTTAGCTTTATTACCCCCCGGCGCATTTTTAGTAATGGGTTTATTAATGGCGGGTAAAAATTTTTTGGATTCGCACATTGCCAAACGACAAATACAGGTGATTAAAATCCCTGACGGTAGTAAGCGTGTGCGCTCCACCGGAATTATCCAATAGGGCACCTCCGGAAATCCACTTTTCGCGCGCTCGCTTCGTTATTTTCGTACTCGGTCGGTCATTTATACCGCATAAACTTCCTCCTTCCGTGCGAAAATACCTCGCGATCATCACGAAAATTGAATTTCCGGAGGCGCCCAATAAACTTTTCGCTCACCACCTCTTCAACTGCTCACACCATGAATATTGCCTACAACGATCAACTAAACGCAAAAATTACAGCACTTAGCCTAAGCCTTACGCCTTTTTTTTCGCAATCATTAGAAGTTTATGCCTCCCCGCCGGAGCATTACCGAATGCGGGCGGAATTTAAAATTTGGCACAATGCCGAACACGGCCAATGCCACTACGCCATGTTCGAACCTGGCTCCAACCATAAAACCTACGCCGTTGAACAATTTCCGGCAGCATCGCTCAGCATTAACCAGGCTATGCCCCAGTTGTTAGCCGCTATAAATGCAGAGCCTCTACTGCGCCACAAATTATTTCAAATGGAGTTTTTAAGCAGTACTCAAGGAGAATTATTAGTGAGCCTAATTTACCACAAGGCACTTAATGATGAATGGCAGGAAAAAGCCCAACAATTAGCCAAACACTGCAACATTAATTTAATTGGCCGCGCACGCGGTACAAAACGGCAAATTGGGCAAGATTATGTAACACAAAAATTCACAATAAATGGACAAGAGTTTATTTACCGCCATAGTGAAAATTCGTTTACACAACCCAACGGGCCAGTATGTGCCCAGATGTTAACCTGGGCCGACCAACAAGCACGCAGCATTGCACAGGCTCAAGGCGGGGATTTATTAGAACTTTACTGTGGAAATGGTAATTTTACACTGCCACTCTCCCGGCATTTTCGCTCAGTATTAGCCAATGAAATTGCCAAAATTTCCGTAGCGGATGCGCAGATTAATATGGCCCAAAATTCCATTAATAATATTACCCTGGCACGCATGTCCAGCGAAGAGCTAACTCAAGCATTAAGTGGTGTGCGTGAATTTAAACGCCTGGAAGGTGTTGCGCTTGCGGATTACCGTTTTGGCTGTGTGTTTGTTGACCCACCCCGCGCAGGCCTTGATGAAGCCACACTCACATTTATTAGCCAGTTTCCGTATATTATTTATATCTCCTGCAACCACCACACACTGAGCGAGAATTTAATTCAACTAACACAAACCCACACCATTACCGAGGCTGCGCTGTTTGATCAATTTCCTTTTACCGAGCATATTGAAGCAGGTGTGGTATTAAAACGACACGCCTAAACGCTGTGCAATGCCGTATTTTTGCGGTAATTGTTTTTTTATTTTTAGTGCAGGCCAGCTGTACACCGCATACACAGATGCAGCGAATTTGTGCTCAATGCTTAAGCTTCAACATTGCAACGCCGTTAAGCCCCATTCACGTTTGGTTTCGCCCAGGGGAAGACACTAAAAATACACGCAGCGTATCTTCAAGCGCCTTACATGTTTATTTAGAAAACGACGGCGCGCCCTATAACTCCCCCGCGCACATTGCTGTAAACCCGTCTTTGCGTGCAGGGTTTTTAGCTTTACGGCTGATGCAGCAAGATACACACGCAAGTTTATATTTAAGCCGTCCCTGTTATGCTTTTGCCTTCAACAAAATGCCCGCCACCTGCCAGCCCCGCTTTTGGACTGAGGCTCGTTATAGCGCCGAGGTGGTTGAATCACTCAACCAAGCGTTAGACCAAGCAAAAAAACAATTAAATGTGTCGGCACAAAAAATAATAATAATTGGCCACAGTGGTGGCGGCAGTTTAGCCTTGTTAATGGTGCAAAAACGTAGCGACGTGTATGGGGTTATTTCGTTAGCAGGCAATATTGATACAGATGCCTGGGTGAAATTACACAATTATGATCCGTTACATTCATCACTCAATCCGTTTGCACAGCCTTTATTACCCGCCGAAATTAAACGTTGGTATTTTTCAGGGAGTGAAGATAAAAATATTCCACCTAGCCTGCTACTGCCCACCTGCCAAAAAGATCCGCAAGCCCAGTGCCAAGTTCAACCCGGTGTTGGCCACGAACAAGGCTGGCTTGAGGTTTGGCCGCAGATTTTATCGCGTGTCATGAAATCACTCCCCGCATCCATCCCGCAGACGCCCTAAAAAACCGGCTTGTGCCTTGTGTCACCGTTTAGTTTGCGGGGAAATACACTATAGTGTCTGTAGCATTTGCTAGAAATGCGAATACGCGCAGTCACACACTGGAGCGCTGTGGTGGCGCCCGATGATGGTTTTTAGGATAATCACCCGCGCCGTAAACCGACAAGAATTTATGGATTCTAAAATAGATAAAGAATAGAAAAATCAAACAACAGATAAATACTACTCACCACTGTATTAAGTGCCTTTTAAAAACCAGAGGAATTCGGTTATGCCACTCCCCACTGCCTTTCGCAAAATATTTTTATTGTGTTCCATTACCGCTTTAACCGCTTGCGGTGCAGACACGGGCTCAAGCAGCAGCTCCAGTAGTTCGAGCAGCAGTTCAAGCTCTAGCAGCGGTAAAACCTCTAGCTCAAGCAGTAGTTCAAGCAGTTCAAGTAGCAGCTCCAGTTCAAGCAGCAGTTCTTCCAGCAGTTCAAGTTCAAGCTCAAGCAGCAGCGGCTCAGGACAATGGAGTTGCCCGCAATCACCAGGTGTTGCGCCCAGCGGGCAACTAACAGCGGCCCGCGTTCCCGGCACTAATACTTCCCGCTCCGACACTGGGCTTTATGAAGGGCCTGTTTGGATCAAAGGCGCGTTGTATTTTTCTGATTTTTCCTTCAATAGTGGTTTCCCCTCACGCATTCAAACCCTTGGGGCCGACGGGGTGATGAAAACATTTATTGATAATAGTGGCAGCAATGGGTTAGCCGTGGACAACAACGGTAATATTCTTGCCGCTACCCACGATAAAAAAGCGATTTCCCGCTACAACATCAGCACCAAAGCGCGGGAAATAATTATTGGCCAATATGCCAATAACCCTTTTAATTCGCCCAATGACGTTACTATTTCCAGCAAGGGAATTATTTATTTTACCGACCCGGATTATCAAAAATCCGCAGCGGCAGGTGGGCAACCAAAAACCCGTGCCTACCAGTACGACGGCCAAACGGTGAAGGTAATTGATGAATCAATCGGCAACCCAAATGGCATTAGTTTGTCGCCTGATGAATCCATGTTATATATTTCGGGCGGTGGACTTTTACGCGCTTACCCCATCAGCGGCAACACAGTGGGTAGCGGTATTAATTTAGCCAGCGTGACAAGCCCCGATGGTATGGCCGTGGATTGTTTAGGCAACCTGTACGTGGCTGAACACGATCAAAAACGCCTGCGTGTTTTTTCACCCACCGGGACTAATATCGCCACAATTAAAGTAGATGCCAATGTTACTAATGCCGCCTTTGGTGGTGCGGACCATAAAACACTGTACATTACCGGCGCAGGTGTATTATGGAAAATTGACCTGCCTGTTGCGGGCAAGCCTTTTTAATTATTAATGATTGAAGAATCGGCGCTTTTACCTCCAGCGAAAGCGCCGATTTTTATTTTTTATAAACTCTACAGAGCTGAATTTTTTATCGGTTTTTCTCCAGGCCCACTTATTGAATTTACCGCCAAAAAACACAAAAAATTACACCGTATTTTTTATTTTGTTGGTCATTAGTCGATAAACCACTAAAATCACCCACCCATTAATTCCAACCCTAAAAACCCTCCATCACCGATCCCATATTTATATTATCTATCGAGTTTTACATGACAGAATCCATGCG
>JBEGTZ010000043.1:0-5936 GCA_041179125.1 Pseudomonadota bacterium
ATGTGCATTGTATGCATGTAAGCGTTGATGGCGGCGGGAAATGTGTGGATCATGCTTATGGGGATTTTTTTAAGAAGGAGTATTGATCCTAAAAACCTCAGTTGATTACCCAAGTCTGCGCAACTCCTTGGCCCGTCTAGCGAAAGTTAACAATTTCGAACAACCTATCAGGTTGCCCTTTATTTTTAACTTTCGCTATCCGCAGCAATGGCTTACACAGCTTTTGGGCGCTCAATTGAGGTTTCTAGGTTCATCCGCTCAGAAGGCTGGCGTACCGAGGGGTAATTAGTTATTCACCCTTGCTGTTTGCTTGCGAATATTTTTGTGTTGGGCATTACTGCCCAACCTGCGGCCATGATTTACATGGGAATTAGGAAATACATGTGCCGCTAAACGTACAATAATTACAATGAAGGCGGCAGTTTTACATCCTGTTTATTATAAATATCCTGCGAGTCAAACCCTTGCGTTTCGTCTTTGCTCAACAACCCCAGCGTCACATATTTCAGCCAATCATTCTTTTTAAATTGATAGGTATAACCGCGATCAAATTGCCCATCTTTTAACAGGGCTGGGTGGTCTGGGTAGTTGCTGGCGAGGACTTTTACGGTGTTTTGGGCTAAGTCATCGCGTTTTAATAGGAAGTACGCTTGGGTCATTACCGCTAGGGCGTCGGGCACGGCGGGGGTGGTTTGGAAGTTTTCTACTACGTAACGGCCCCGGTTGGCGGCGGCTAGGTAGGCGCCGCGTTTGAAGTAATAGTTGGCTACGTGAATTTCATAGCGCGCCAGTACGTTGCGCAAATACACCATGCGTTTTTGGGCGTCGGGGGCGTAGGGGGATTTGGGGTAGCGGGTTAAAAAATCGCTAAATTGCGCCAGGGAATCTTTGGCGGCGCCTGGATCGCGGTTGGTGTTGTCGATGGAGAGTAGCGAGGAGAGAAAGCTGCGTTCTTTGCTGAAGCTGGCCAGGCCGCGCATGTAATAGGCGTAGTCGGTGTTGCGGTGCTGGGGGTGCAGGCGGATAAATCGGTCGGCGGCGGCGATGGCTTCGTCGAATTGGTCGCCTTCAAAATAGGCGTAAATAATTTCTAGTTGGCTTTGTTCGCCATAGCTGCCGAATGGGTAGTGTTCTTCTATTAATTGCAGGGCTTTGGCGGCGCTTTCCCAATTGCTGGCGTTGAGGGCGAGCTGGGCTTTTTCGTAGAGTTTTTGTTCGGAGCTGATTTTTTCTTCTTTTTTGGAGGAGCAACCGCTTAAAAGGCTGGCGCTTAAAAGGCTGATGGCCGCAAGGAGCAGAACGGCGCTGGAAAGTTTAGGTACTCGCATGGGGTTTGGCTCTGTATCATTGGCGGGTGTGGCTTAGGCCACTTAAGTTGCGTAGCTGTGCCTTTGTGGGCAGGGGGCGCAGTGTAGCCAGTAGCTAAAGAGAACTCAATGAGACGCAGAATTACCCTAAACCATACCGTGCCTTTTGATGCCAGCGGGCAGCGCTTCGATCAGGTGGCCGCCCAATTGTTCCCGCAGTTTTCCCGTGCGCGCTTGCAGCTTTGGATCAAAAGCGGCGAAATCACTTTAAATGGCGAGGCGTTCAAAGGTAACGGCAAGCTGGTGGGCGGTGAAGCGGTTCATTTGGATGTTGAAGTGCAAGATGAAGGCGATTGGCAGGCGGAGGCCATTGCGCTGGATATTGTGTTTGAAGACGACAGCATTTTGGTGGTGAACAAAGCCGCTGGCATGGTGGTACACCCGGCGGCGGGCAATAGTGAGGGCACTATGTTGAATGCGCTGTTGCACCACTGCCCGCAATTGGCCGGCATTCCCCGTGCGGGCATTGTGCATCGGTTGGATAAAGACACCACCGGTTTGATGGTGGTGGCTAAAACCCTGGAAGCACAAAACCACTTGGTTGGCCAACTGCAAGCGCGCACGGTTTCGCGCCAATATCAAGCCATTGTGATTGGCCGGATGATTACCGGCGGCACCATCAATTTACCCATCGGGCGCGACAGTAAACACCGCAAAAAAATGGCGGTGAGTAAAACCGGCGAAGGCAAAGAGGCCATCACCCACTATGAAGTGGTGGAGCGGTTTAGTTATTTCACGCGGCTGTGTATCAAATTAGAAACGGGTCGAACCCATCAGATTCGTGTCCACATGAGCCACAAACGCTTCCCTTTAGTAGGGGACCCGTCCTACGGCGGTGGCGGTAAAGGCCTGCGATCCAGTGTTATAAATGAAGAAGTATTGGAGGTGGTAAAAGCGTTCCCCCGCCAGGCGCTGCACGCGGAGGCACTGGCCTTAATTCACCCAGAAACCCAACAGCCGTGCCAGTGGCAGGCGCCTATGCCTGCGGACATGCTGGAATTGTTAACGCTGATGCGTAACTACGACTAGCCCGGTGCGCAGCATAATTAGCCCTGTGCGCTGCCATGATTAACCCCATTTGGCCCATTCCCGCGCAGGTGAATGCGCGCATCACGCAAACTACTTTTAGTGCGCAAGAGCCGGGTTTTAGCCTGCCGCCCTATGGCGGTTTTAATTTAGCCTGCCATGTGGGTGAAGCCCCCGAAACGGTTGCGGCCAACCGGCAATTATTAAGCTTAAGTTTGGGCATTGGGCCGGTGCAATGGCTGGAGCAGGTACACGGGGTTGAGGTGTTTCGGGCGCAATACCCCGTGCAGCCAGCCCCCCAGGCCGACGCTATTTACACCGCAACACCCATGCTGCCCATCGCGGTGTTAACGGCGGATTGTTTACCCGTGTTGTTTTGCTCGCAAGCTGGGGATGAAATTGCCGTTGCCCATGCCGGTTGGCGCGGGCTGGCGGCAGGTGTTCTGCCGCAAACCCTGAAGGCTTTTAAGGCGCCACCTGCGCAGCTTTTAGCCTACCTTGGCCCAGCCATTGGGCCTAAGCATTTTGAAGTGGGCGGTGAGGTGCGGCAGGCTTTTATCGCAGCCTTCCAACCCTACGGCCAACCCATCGAACCCTGCTTTACACCGAGTTTGCGGCCTGGGCATTACTGGGCGAACCTCTACGCCCTGGCTCGCTTGCAATTAACCGCTTTGGGTGTGGGTTTTATTGATGGGGGCAGTTTTTGCACCTATACCGATGAGCATTTTTATTCCTACCGCCGCAGCGGGGGCGCGCCCTCGGGCCGTATGGCGAGTTTGATGTGGTTTGACGCATTGTGATACTGCTGGCGAAGGTGTTTTTTGTTCCGCTGATGATTGCGTTGATCGCACTCTTGGGCCGCCGTTACGGCGCCCGTGCGGCGGGGTTGATGTCTGGTTTCCCTATTATTGGCGGGCCGATTGTGTATTTTGTTTATTGGGAGCAGGGCGCGGTTTTTGCGCTACAGGCCAGCGAGGCCACTCTGGCAGGTGTGGTGGGGTTATCGTCATTTAGTTTTGTGTACGCGTGGCTTGCGCCTTTTTGGCCTTGGTGGTTGTGTTTACTTGCTGGTTGGCTGGTGTATGCAGGTTCAGGCCTTGCATTGGCGCAGGTGCAGCTGGGTGCCCATGCTTATGCGCTCATTGCGGTGGTTATTTTGCTGGCGCAAATTCGTTGGGCGCGGCCATTACAGACGGTGACAGCCAGCACCCCATCAAGCACAGAAATCATCAGCCGTATGCTATTCGCCGCTGTGTTGGTTCTGTCGGTCACGTTTTTAGCGCAACGCCTAGGCCCTGTGACCACCGGCGTGTTGGCGGCTTTTCCCATAGCCTCCAGCGTCATCGCTGTTTTCTCCCATCATTATTATTCCCCCTGGCACAGCGTTTTAGCGCTGCGCGCGTTAAAACAAGGGCTGTTGAGTTTATTGGCATTTTTTTATGCGCTGGTGGTGTTGGCGGGGTATTGTTCTTTTAATTTGGCGTTTGGCTTGGCGGCTTTGGTGGCGGTGTTGGTGCAACTGGCTGTGGTGTTTGGGCGCTCGGGTTTTTTGAGTCAAGATAAAAAAGCGGCTTCTTAGCCTGGGTTTTTAGGATGGTTGGGCCTGCCTACAAGGCTTGCATTCAGCGCTGAAACAAGGATAATGCGCCCCCTGCACCGGCCATGCTGGTGTTGTTTGTTATGGTGGTCCTTATCGGTCCTCTCGCAATGACTTGCCGCAAACCCCGCCAGGCCCGGAAGGGAGCAACGGTAGCGGTTAAGTTGTGTGCCGGGATGCGGCTGGTAAGGGCCCCACCCACTTCTAGGTTGTGTGGCTAGAATGTCGCTGGTAAGGGCCCCACCCACTTCTAGGTTGTGTGGCTAGAATGTCGCTGGTAAGGACCCCGCCCACTTCAAAGTTGTGTGGCTAGAATGTCGCTGGTAAGGGCCCCACCCACTTCAAAGTTGTGTGGCTAGAATGTCGCGTCCCACCCATTTCTAAGTTATGCGACTAGAAAGTCGTTAGTAAGACCCCTCCCACCATCTCTTTTCTCCTTTTAATCAAGCCCCTCAATTCGTCCATCGGGTTACAGTTTCCCCAACCCAGTTGCGTTACAATGCAGCCCCTTTTTTGCCTGTGAGAACACCGTGAGCTATCAGGTGCTGGCCCGCAAATGGCGGCCAAAATTATTTCGTGAAATGGTGGGGCAAGAGCATGTGCTCAGGGCGTTAATTAACGCGTTGGACCATAACCGCTTGCACCATGCCTATTTATTTACCGGCACGCGCGGCGTGGGTAAAACCAGCATCGCACGTATTTTGGCTAAGTGTTTAAATTGCGAGCGGGGTGTTAGCTCTGAACCTTGCGGGGTGTGCTCCGCCTGTAGGGAAATCGCCGAAGGGCGTTTTGTGGACCTTATCGAAGTGGACGCGGCGTCGCGCACCAAGGTAGAAGACACACGGGACTTGCTGGATAACGTGCAATACCTGCCCAGCCGGGGCCGCTACAAAGTGTATTTAATCGACGAAGTACACATGCTTTCCAGCAGCAGTTTTAACGCCCTGCTGAAAACGCTTGAAGAACCCCCCGAACACGTAAAATTTCTCCTCGCCACCACCGACCCGCAAAAATTACCGGTCACGGTGCTGTCCCGTTGTTTGCAATTTAACCTTAAAAACATGAGCCCCGAGCGCATCGTGGGGCATTTAGGGTTTGTATTAGGCGAAGAAAAAATCCCCTTTGAAGACGCAGCCCTCTGGCAGCTGGCCCGCGCCGCCGACGGCAGTATGCGCGACGGCTTGAGTCTCACCGACCAAGCCATCGCCTTCGGTTGCGGCAAAATCGCAAGTTCAGATGTGGCCTCTATGCTCGGCACCATCGACTACCAATTAATCGCCCAGGTGATGCAAGGCCTGATTGACGGCGATGGGCGCGCACTGTTGCACGCGGTGGCCGCTTTTGCTGAACATGCACCGGACTACTTCGGCGCACTGGGTGATTTGGTCACGCTGCTGCACCGCTTAGCCATCGCCCAAGCCCTGCCGGATGCGGTGGATAACAGCTTTGGCGATCGCACACAAATCCTACAATTTAGCCGCGCACTCACGCCTGAAGACGTACAGCTTTTCTATCAAACCGCATTAATTGGTCGCCGGGATTTACACCTAAGCCCCGACCCGCGCGCAGGTTTTGAAATGACACTGCTGCGCATGTTGGCGTTTAAGCCGCAGGGCTTGGTGGATTTACCCAGCGAGCCGTTACAGTTTGCGGCGCAGGCTGCAAGCGCAGAATCAACCAGTGCGCCAGCCAGCCAAACCGCGCAACCGGATGAGCCATATTCCGAAGCTGCACCGCCTCAATCCGCAGCCCCAAGCCCGCCCGCCGTGGCGCCGAGCAGCCATTTTGTGGAAGAGACCGATGAGCACCCGGAACATTTAGCCTCCGCCACACCACCGGTTGAGTTTAATGCGGAGGTAACTACTGATGCAGTAGCGACTGATGTTCCCCGCGCGCAATTGCACACAACAGAGCGCCACGAACCTGCGCCATACCCAGAACCCCCC
>JBEGTZ010000044.1:0-13601 GCA_041179125.1 Pseudomonadota bacterium
TGAAGCATTACATTTGCAACCGGGCGATATAGATGGGCAGCGATTGCGCGTACATATCCGCAACGGTAAAGGCCACAAAGATCGTTTTGTGATTTTGCCGGAAATCACTTATCAATTATTAATTTTATTTTCACTCGGCAGTTTAGCTGCGCGGGCATCTATGGTTTTAAGTTAACTGCTGATTCGAATGGGGTGCCATTAACTTAATGGCGACCGCAAAATCTCTTTTTTGCAAGGCCGACAATTAGATTGAAAGTCACCATCGACACAGGCAATTAATATCTATTCAACACCGCGATTTTTAAGCTCCGTCAGCACTTGAAGCCAAAATTTTGCGCCTTCATTTTCAGAAACCCACAAGCCTAACAATTCCTTTTGGCCGTCTAAATTAACGCCTAAAGCTAAATAAATGGCTTTGTTGATAACGCGTTTTTCGTGGCGAATTTTAATGTGGATGCAATCTAAATACAGGATCGGATAAACCGCTTCTAATGGGCGATTTTGCCATTGAATGACCTGCTCCATGATACCATTTGTGACTTTAGAAATTAGCCCCGCCGAGACTTCTGCGCCGTACAGTTCTTGAAAAAAATCCACAATATCGCGGGTGCTCATGCCTCGGGCATAGAGGCTGAGAATTTGTTCGTCCATGGCGGTAAACCGCGTTTGGCCTTTTTTAATAAGGAGGGGTTCGAAGCTGCCGTCGCGGTCGCGGGGGGTGTTGATGGTGATTTCGCCCCGGTCGCCTTTGAGCTTTTTCGGTGTGCTGCCGTTGCGGCTATTGCCCCGTTGCGCCCTTCTATGGCGTGGGCGGGGTAGCCTAGGTGTTCGGTCAGCTCGGCGTTGAGGGCGGCTTCTATCACCAGTTTGGTGAGCTGGCTGCTGAAGCTGTTGAGGTCGGCAGGGGTTTTGATTCCTTTGGCCGGCTCTTGCGCTAGGGTTTTTAGTTTCTCGGTGTTCATGGATGTGTTGCCTCTTATCGGGGTTCGGGTGAACCCTAATCAATTATGGGCGGTTACACAATTTGGTTTACAGTCTCTTATCTTGTGTGACACCTCTTCAATAATTGTTTATTTATTGTCACGCATTAAAAATGCGGAGGTGTTAGGGCGCTTTCTACTACCCAATATTCACGAATAACTTATGTGCCGCTTCTATAAGCTGTACGGAGTTTATAACATTGAGTTTTTTCATAATGTTTTCCTTATGTTTTTCCACTGTTCGCAACGATATCGCCAATCGATCCGCAATAATATTTAACGCCAACCCCTGCGCAAACAACCCTAAAATCTGCCGCTCACGCTGAGTTAACCCCACATCGGCATCCGCAATGAATTCTGCAACGGTGGGCGATATAAAATAATGCCCAAGAGCCACCTGCTCTATTCCGTGCATTATAGTTTCTGCGTTATCACGCTTATGCAAAAGCCCATCACAATAGGCAGGTTCTAGCTGTTGTAAGGCCGTACCAGACTGAATACCCGTTAATACAATAATTTTAATGTCAGATAATTTAATTCTTATTTGCTCAGAAACAGTTAACGGATCCCCTCCTGGCATCTGATAATCAAGTAGCATACAATCCGGTTTAAGTTCGATTACATGCTCAACAAGCCCCACAAAAGATTGCGCATGAGCAACCACCCTATGGCCGGAGCGCCCCTCAATTAATAAAGCCAAGGATTGACGGAAAATATCATGATCATCAGCGATCAAAATGTTCATAAGAAGAGATGCTCCCAGTGATAAGCGCCACGCGCCATAAACCAACCAGCGCCATGCGCCATCAATTACACGCAATACTACCCCATGAAGTGGCTATCCATAAAGTAGCTGTAGCCATCCATAAAGTCACACACAGTGGCCGAATTTTATTTTTATTTCGTACCCTCCTTAGCTTACTGGCTATTATTTCTTGCTACACTTGGGCTGAACATGAAGCACCTGCACCATACCTACCAAATACAACCAATGTAACAACTCCATTTACCCCGCTTACTATTTCTTCAATTACCGAAAAGACATCCCTAGAAAATTTTATCTATTATTTACCCGACAACGAGGGGACTTTTACTGCCAACACTGCTTTTTCCATGTCGGATAAATTCATAACACTCAAAAACAAACGGGTTACACTGCACACCAAAACCCATTGGTATGCCATTCATTTGGCAAACAACACCAACATACCCGACGAATGGTTTATTGCTACCGGCGTTTCCACCGCGCCTTTACTGCGCGCTTATTGGCTCAACACGTCCAGCTCTAATCATTCACACGCGGAACATCAATTAATAACAAGCCGGATGGCTTATGGCTTTCCAACACTTCTACTCCCGCTGCCACTAAAACCTGGGGATGCGGGTGTTTTATTCATTGAATATCAAAGCTTGGCCAATTTCCCATTAACATTGCATCTTTATAATGAATTCCATTTGCTGGATAAAAGCCAGCATTTAAAACTTGCCAATGGCATCTACATGGGCGCTATGGGTGTGTTGTTTTTGTTTTTTTTCGGTCAGTTTTTAATTGGTCGTACTGTAGTTTATTTTTACTACTCTATGTTTGTTTTTTTTACCATTCTCATGGTAATGCAGATAAGTGGAGTTAATCATTTTTTTGCACCCGGCAGCCTTGCTCAAACCCTATTCACCACACTAGTAGGGGGCGGCATATATACCTTTTATTTCTTTTTTGCAGCGGAATTTTTTCAGCTAAAAAATAAAAATGTATTTCTTTATCGTGCATTAATTACTCTAGGCACCGTAGTTTTGGCCATATCCGCCATAAATTTTATACACCCCACCGCCTATGCACTTAGCATTGTAATCGCCATTGGCCTGCCCTGGCCCATTGCAAGTGCTGTATGGGCCTGGCAACAAAAAAACTCTTCCGCCATATTTTTTCTCATCGGCTCCCTCGCCCACTGCATATCAACTTATTTGTTATTGCTTGCCTGTTTAGGGTTTGCCACATTGCAAAACGAATTTCTATTTCGTATCGCCTGCATAGGCTTAATGATTGACATCTTATGCTTTGCGGTTGCCATTATTTATCACAACAATCAAGTGCGCTTGAACTACAGCCGCCAACTGCAAGAACGTATTAACGATTTAAATGCATTAACCGAAAGCGAGCAAATGTCCAGCAAAGCACTGACACTATCCAAACAAGCCGTTCTTAATTTGGCTGCAACCGCACACGACTTACAACAACCCTTGTCGTCTATGCAGATTTTATTATCCTTACAAAATGCAGCAGACCCTATAACTCAAAATGTACAGGGTGCGCTTAATTATGCCTGCTCATTATTAAATTCTGCTTTAGGCTCGGCCAAGCAAGATTATAAAATGATCTCTGAATATATTGATGCCCACACGCTGTTACACGCAGCGCAACTGCGGCACCAAAATAATTTTAATGATAAAAAATTAAACCTACGCTTACGTTGTAAAAGTACTCCCATCATTTGCCTACCCATAGTAATAAACCGCATTTTGGATAATCTTTTATCCAATGCATACAAATATACAACGCAAGGCAAAATTCTCATCAGCGGCCGCTTACGTGCCAACGGTACATTTTTAATTCAGGTATGGGATACAGGCCGGGGCATGGACCACAAACAGGTGAGTAAACTCACCACTCCATTTGAACGAATGAATAACACAGAAGAATTAGGCTTTGGCTTGGGGCTTTTTATTGTTAAATCCTTATGTCATCAAGCCGGATATCCATTTTCAATTCACTCCAAAGAACATCACGGCAGCTGTTTTAGTGTTTTAATTCCGCACGTTAAACCCACGCAGGATTGGATTGACTAGGGGCTGTTTCCTTTTACCGGATTACGTATTTAGTTATAAGTAGTTATAAGTAACTGCCAACACAGCAGGATGGAAAAGGACAGGAGCAACCCCTAAAATAAAAAGCAAAAAAAAGGCGCTGTAAAAGCGCCTTTTTAATTAATTGGTCGGAACGGCGGGATTTGAACCCACGACCCCTACACCCCCAGTGTAGTGCGCTACCAGACTGCGCTACGCTCCGAAACCCAACAGCTAAGCCTTTGTTTTATAAAACATTTACTACGCAGGCAGGCTGTAGGAGGCGCACATAATACCTAAATGTTTGCTAGATGCAAGGACTTTAATTGCCCTTTGGCAAATTTGTCTGCGGGCTGAGTTCATCTAAAAGTGCCTGCAACTCCAGCAGTACGTGTTGTACTATTTCATCCATACCCGGTTGAGCCTCCAGGGTATGGGTGTCGAATAACAACTGTTGTTTAGTGCCGCTCACAGTAACCCCCTTGTTGTACAGCAGCCACGAGTAATACGGGTTTGATCATAACGGGCGCTTAGCGGGTTTTATTTGCGGGAATTTCAGCGCTCAACAATTAAACGATGCTGAACTCACCAACCTCCACTAACGCTAGACATCCTGGTTAGGATTCAGCCCCAGTAAAGGCCTCCACCCGTTCACGCAGTTTTTGTCCGGGTTTGAATGTCACCACACGGCGGGCCGTTATGGGAATTTCTTCGCCGGTTTTGGGATTGCGGCCAGGACGTTGGCGCTTATCCCGTAAATCAAAATTACCGAAACCCGAAAGTTTTACACTTTCGTTGGACTCTAGTGCGGCCCGAACGGTATCAAAAAACGCATCAACTAAATCTTTAGCTTCGCGTTTGTTAAACCCCAATTCTTCGTGTAACCGCTCGGATAAATCAGCTTTTGTCAAAGATTCAGACATAGACCTACCTCAGTAGTGCATTAAACTCCTCGGCCAGTTGTTGGATGACGCTATCCATACTGGCTTGAATTTCCTCGTCGGTAAGAGTGCGGGAGGAATGTTGGAATAGCAAGCTAAAGGCTAAACTTTTTCGTGTTAAATCAATGCCCTGCCCCGCATAAACGTCGAACAAGGTTACTTGTTTTAGGCCCTCACCTGCTGCGCGCTCAATCACCTTTTGTACACTTAAAGCCTGGACATTTTTATCCACCAAAATGGCGATATCCCGCGATACTTCGGGGAAACGCGAGATACCGCGCGCCTTAGGCAAGCGCCCCTGTTGCACGCAGGCTAGGTCAAGCTCAAACACATACGCGGGTTTATTTAAGTCCAAAGCCTTGCAGCAGGTGGGATGCAGTGCGCCGAAATACCCCAGCACCTGGCCGTTCACCCATACATAAGCCGATTGGCCTGGGTGGATATGGGGTAAATCACTGGCCGGTTGCAATTGTATGTCCACACCGCCCAAGGCAAAAATCTGCTCCACTTCGGCTTTAATATCGTAAAAATCCACCTCACTTTTATCGTGTGCCCAGTGCAGGCCTTGCCGGGCGCCATAAATTAGCCCTGCGATTTTTTCGCTTTGCGTGTAACCCGTGTCTGAAACGAAGGTCAGGCCAGTTTCGAATAGTTTGGCGCGAGTTTGCTGGCGGTTGAGATTGCTTTTTAAGGTGGCAACTAAGCCTGGCACCAAGGAGGTGCGCATGCTAGACATGTCAGCGCTGATGGGGTTTTGCAGTAGCACGGCGGGTTGCTCAGGGAAAAATACCTGGTGCAATTTGGGGTCGATAAAACTGTAGGTGATGACCTCTTGGAATCCTCGGCTAACCAGATGCCGTTTAAAAGTGGATTTTTCGGTTTGGCTGTCGCTGATGTTGTTGATGTCCATCGCGAAGGCGCTGATGTGGGTGGGCAGGCGCTCATAGCCGTAGATACGGGCCACCTCTTCTAACAGATCCGCTTCAATGGAGAGGTCAAAGCGGAAACTGGGCACGCCAAACAGCCAGGCTTCGCCGGTTTCTTCCAGTAATTCAAGGCCCAGGGCCGTGAGAATACGTACAACTTCTGCGCCGGGTAATTCCAAGCCTAAGCCTTGGGCTAAACGCTGTTTTTTCAAACGGATGGGGGTTTTACTGGGTAGAGATGGGCGATCTACCGCTTCGATAATCGGCCCTGCGCTGCCGCCCACAATGGGCAATAACAGCTCTGTGGCTCGCTCAATGGCGGTGCGCTGTAGGTCAAAATCCACCCCGCGCTCAAAGCGATGGGAGGAGTCCGTGTGCAGACCAAAGCTGCGCGCTCGCCCGGCAATTACCGCCGGGCTGAAAAAAGCGCTCTCCAGCAAAATAGAGGAGGTGCTAGCCGAAACCGCTGAGGCTTTGCCGCCCATGATCCCGGCTAAGGCTAAGGCCTGCGTGTCATCGGCGATGACCAAACAGTCTTCACGCAGATTAATAGTTTGGTCGTTTAGCAGAGTGAGGGTTTCATCAATACGCGCCATTCGCACCTGGATACCGCCTTGCAACTGGGCAAGGTCGAACGCGTGCATGGGCTGGCCGAGTTCAAGCAGTACATAATTAGTTACATCTACCACCGCATCAATCGAGCGCAGGCCCGCACGCTCAAGTTTTGTGCGCAGCCAAAGTGGGCTGGGGGCAGAGATATTGATGTGCTCAATCACACGACCCAAATAACGTGGGCAGGCCTCGGGTGCATTTAGAGTTACATCCCGCTGGTTGCTACTGCTGGCGGGTTGTTCGGCTTGTTGCCAGGGTTTAACGGGGGTTTGTGTGAGCACACCCACTTCACGGGCTATGCCGCGCAGGCTTAAACAGTCGCTGCGGTTGGGCGTTAGATCCAGCTCTAATACGCGGTCGTTTAAGTCCAGATACACACGCAAATCCATGCCGATAGGTGCATCGTCTGGCAATTCCCACAGGCCACTGTCGTCATCGCCTGCGGCCAGTTCAGTTTGGCCGCATAACATGCCAAAGCTTTCTACGCCGCGCAGTTTGGCTTTTTTTATTTCCAACCCGCCGGGCATGTCTAAACCGCCGGGCAACAGCGCACCCACCTGCGCTAAAGGCACTTTGATGCCGGGACGAGCGTTGGCGGCGCCGCAAACAATTTGTAGCGGGCTAGCGCCGGTATCGACTTGGCAAACACGTAATTTTTGCGCGTCCGGGTGGGGTTCAGCGCTGATAATTTGCGCGACTACCACGCCAGAAAACACCCCAGCTACGGGCGTTATCGCATCTACTTCAAGGCCAGCCATAGTGACTTGGTGTACTAATTCGTCTGTGGATACCGATGGGTTAACCCACTCGCGCAACCAGGATTCGCTGATTTTCATATTGAATAACTACTTAGAAACTGAGTTAAAACTGCTGGAGGAAGTTAAGGTCGTTCTCGAAAAACAGCCGTAAATCATTCACGCCGTAACGCAACATGGCCAGGCGTTCAACGCCCATGCCGAAGGCAAAACCGCTTACCTGTTCAGGGGCAAGGCCGCAGGCTTTAAATACCTCGGGATGAACCATGCCGCAGCCGCCCACTTCCAGCCAGCCGGTGTGTTTACACATGCGGCAACCTGCGCCCTGGCACTGGGTACACTGAATATCCATCTCGGCAGAAGGTTCGGTAAAAGGAAAATACGAAGGGCGAAAACGCACCGCCACATCGGTTTCAAAAAATGCCTTTAAGAATTGATCCATAGTGCCTTTTAGGTCGGCAAAACTCACCTGATCATCCACCACCAAGCCCTCCACCTGGTGGAACATAGGCGTGTGGGTCATATCGGAATCACAACGGTACACACGGCCTGGGCAGATGATACGAATGGGCGGCTTTTGTGTCTCCATTGTGCGAATTTGCACCGGGGATGTATGGGTGCGCAGAACGTGGGTAGGGTCCACGTAAAAGGTATCGTGCATAGCCCGCGCCGGGTGGTGGGCGGGTATATTCAGCGCTTCAAAATTATGGAAATCATCTTCGATTTCCGGCCCCTCGGCCACTGCGTAACCCGCAGCTCGGAAAATACCTTCAATGCGCATCAGGGTGCGGCTCACCGGGTGCAGCCCACCCAGGGCGTTGTTGCGGCCTGGCAGGCTAATATCCAAAGCTTCTGCCGCCAACTGAGCATTAATTTGCGCATCTTCCAGTGTGGTTTTGCGTGTATTCAAGGCATCGGTGATGGCATCTTTGGCCTCGTTGATTTTGGCCCCAGCAGCGGGGCGCTCTTCTGCTGATAAAGCCCCCAAAGTTTTTAACTGCGCCGTGACTAGGCCTTTTTTACCGAGAAAATCTACCCGCACCTGATCCAACGCAGCTAAATCCGCAGCCTGCGCAATCTGAATTTGAGCGTCAGCAATAAGCGACTGGAGTTCTGACATATTTCCATCCAAACAAATAAAACAAAAGAGCAATAACACCGCAGGCGTGAACACCCTGCGAGCTTTTAGCGACACATAAAACAATAGAAAAACGGCCACTCTGACATGGAATTTTTACTTTTCTATTACCCACTCGGTGCAGCATAAAAATAGTTGAATCTAAAAACCTCAGCCGCCTAAGACGCCCCCATACGGGTTGAACCTAGAAACCTCAGTTGAGCGCCCAAAAGCTGTGTAAGCCATTGGTTCAGATAGTGAAAGTTTAAAATGAAGGGCAACCTTATTGGTTGTTCGAGATTTTAAACTTTTGCTAGATGGGCCAAGGGGTTGCGCAGACTTGGGTGATTCAACTGAGGTTTCTAGGTTGAAGCATCTAGCTTAATAAAGCTAATAAAAAAGGGGATAAGCCAAGGCTAACCCCCTTTTTAACCACCGCCCCAAAAACTTATGGCCGGTGAAAAACACCCACTAACTTAAGCAGCTAACGCCGATTTAGCTTGAGACACAATAACGGAAAATGCCGATTTATCGTGAATAGCGAGGTCAGCCAGTACGCGACGATCCAATGTGATGTTGGCTTTTTTCAAACCAGCGATCAAACGGCTGTAGGACATACCTTCAGCACGCGATTGGGCGTTGATACGAGTGATCCAAAGCGCACGGAAATTGCGCTTCTTAACTCGACGGTCACGATAGGCATATTGGCCAGCTTTGATAACTGCTTGCTTCGCCACGCGGAATACGCGTGAACGGGCACCGTAGTAACCTTTTGCCAGTTTTAAGATTTTTTTGTGGCGGCGACGCGCCTGTACGCCACGTTTAACACGAGCCATGGTTTTTCCTCACGTAAAATTAAATGAACAAGACGTTAAATTAGTTGAGACGCAACATGCGCTTAACATTGCTGACATCAGAATCGTGGACCATTGAGGTGCCGCGCAACTGACGCTTACGTTTAGTCGTCATTTTGGTGAGGATGTGGCTTTTGAACGCGTGTTTGCGTTTAAAACCGCTGGCTGTTTTCTTGAAGCGCTTGGCGGCGCCACTGTGTATTTTAGCTTTTGCCATTTTGGATCTCCGATTGCGAGATGGTTAATTTGAAAATAGTTAGGCAGCTAAAAGCCCGGCTATTTTTTCTTTTTAGGGGCGATAACCATAGTCAACTGACGCCCTTCCATTTTGGCGTGTTGCTCTACGGTACCCATATCCTCCAAGTCTTTTTCGATGCGCTGCATCATTTCCATGCCAAGCTCTTGGTGGGCAAGTTCGCGGCCTTTGAATCGTAACGATACTTTGGCCTTATCCCCTTGTTCGAGGAAGCGTATCAGGGCTTTTAATTTCACCTGATAGTCTCCGTCTTCCGTCCCTGGCCTAAATTTCATTTCTTTTATTTGTTGCTGTTTTTGCTTCTTTTTAGCGGCATTTTTGGATTTTTTTAACTCGAAAAGATGCTTGCCGTAATCCATTATTTTGCAGACGACCGGGTCTGCATCTACTGCGATTTCTACTAGGTCAAGAGTGGCAGCCTGTGCGGCCGCTAGCGCCTCGGCGATACTGACTATCCCGATCTGCTCCCCGTCGGCGCCGATTAAGCGCACTTGTTTAGCGTCTATTTGTTCATTTATGGCCGCTTTTTTGGAACGGGGTTTGGCAGCTGCTGCGGGTTCTCGAGTGCTAATAATGAGTTCTCCAATGAGTAAAAAAAATCCAATCAGCCGCTAGGGGCTGACCCTTGACTTATGAGCCACATCGTTTGTTAGTAACGCGAGGAAGTCGTCGAGGGACAGGGTTCCTAAATCAGTGCCGGTGCGTGTACGTACTGTCACTTGGCCGGAAGCTACTTCTTGATCCCCAAGGATCAATAGGTACGGAACCTTCTGAATGGTGTGCTCGCGAATTTTAAAACCGATCTTCTCATTTCTCAAGTCGGCAAAGGCGCGAAAGCCCTTTTCTTGCAAGCTTTTTGCAATAGTTTGCGCAAATTCTGCTTGATTGTCCGTAATATTCAGAATTGCCACCTGCTCTGGAGCCAGCCAAGTGGGAAATGCGCCTTCATAATGTTCGATCAATATACCGATGAAGCGCTCAAAACTGCCCAAAATGGCCCGGTGTAACATCACAGGAACCTGGCGGCTGCCATCTTCGGCAACGAATTGTGCATCCAAACGGGCGGGCATAGAAAAATCCACCTGGATAGTGCCGCACTGCCAGACTCGGCCAATACAGTCTTTTAACGAGAATTCGATCTTCGGCCCATAAAAAGCACCTTCGCCGGGCAGGTATTCAAAAGGTAAATTTTTGGCTTGCAGGGCATCGGCCAGGGCTTTTTCGGATTTATCCCAAACTTCATCACTGCCTACGCGCTGCTCTGGGCGGGTGGAGAGGCGGATGATGACATCGCTAAAACCAAAATCTTGGTACACCTGGAATAATAAATCGGTGAAGGCGGAGACTTCGTGTTGGATCATTTTTTCGCTACAAAAAATGTGTGCGTCGTCTTGCACAAAACTGCGCACACGCATCAAGCCTTGCAGCGTGCCGGAGGCTTCGTTCCTGTGGCAGGAGCCGAATTCCGCCAGGCGCAGAGGCAAATCGCGGTAGCTTTTTAAACCCTGGTTGAACACCTGAATATGGCAGGGGCAGTTCATGGGTTTGATGGCGTAGTCGCGGTTTTCCGAGGCTACGGTAAACATGCCGGTTTGGAATTTATCCCAATGGCCGGAGCGCTCCCACAGGCTGCGGTCTACCACCTGGGGGGTTTTGATTTCCTGGTAGCCATTGTCCCGCTGCACTTTGCGCATGTAGGACTCGATGGCGGTGTAAATCGTCCAGCCCTTGGGGTGCCAGAACACCATGCCGGGGGCTTCTTCTTGAATGTGGAAGAAATCGAATTTTTTGCCGAGTTTACGGTGGTCGCGCTTTTCCGCTTCTTCTAAACGAAACAAATAAGCGTCTAAGTCTTTTTTGTTATTCCATGCGGTGCCATATACGCGGGTGAGCATGGCGTTTTTAGCATCGCCACGCCAATAGGCACCGGCCACTTTCATAAGTTTGAAGTGTTTGAGTTTGCCGGTTGAGGGGACGTGGGGGCCACGGCAGAGGTCTTCAAAATCGCCCTGGCGGTAGAGGGATAAGTCCTCGTTGGCGGGAATGCTTTGGATAATTTCAGCCTTGTAGTGTTCGCCTAGGCCTTTGAAGTATTCAACAGCGGCGTCTCGCGGCAATACACGGCGCACGACGGGGATATCCTGGGCAGAAAGCTCCTGCATACGCGCTTCGATTTTAGTTAAGTCTTCTGGCGTAAAGGCGCGGGAGTAAGCGAAGTCGTAATAAAAACCGTCGTCTATTACAGGGCCGATGGTGACTTGTGCATCCGGGTAGAGTTGTTTGACCGCTTGTGCCAATAAGTGCGCGGCGGAATGGCGGATCAGCTCCAGGGCTTGTTCGCTTTTATCGGTGATGATGACCAGGTTGGCATCAGACTCGATCAGGTGAGACGCGTCCACCTGCATTCCATTGACGATGCCGCCTAGGGTGGCCTTGGCTAAACCCGCACCAATGTTGGCCGCCACGTCAAATACGGAAACCACTTGGGGGAATTGACGGGACGAACCGTCGGGGAGTGTCACTGTAATCATGGGAATACTCGCTCAGTGGTGACCCCTACCAAGGGCCACATGATAAATAAAGACGGGTTGAATCAAGTAAATGCTTGAGCGGTTGCAGAGGCCACCTTAACTAGCGGTGAGTTACAGCCCATCAAACATGCACAAAAAAGAAACAACGCGGCAGGTAGGCGCGGGATTATACAAACCTTTTGCTTTAGCGCCAGACTTAATTGTCAAGCCAGCTTAATAGAAGGAAATAATTTCAAGCTGAATCCAAAGATGCCGTAGAAGACAGCCGAAGCTTTCCTAACATTCCTTTAAATTCGCGGCAGCGTTTGGCGTGATCATCCTGTAAACGTCGCAACTTAGTATCTAAAACCGCCAATTGTGTGCGCTCATACAAGGAGCCTGAGGATTGTTTTTGCAACAACTGCAATTGATTTAACGCATCGCTGATGGCGTCATCGGTAATGTCATCCAGTTCCGTTAAATAGCGCAGCGAATCATCCAGAGGCAAAATAGGTTGAGTGGCTTGAGCGGTATTTAAATTGCCACCCCAATTAAGGTGGGCCTCCTGATTAATGTGGGCTTCCTGACTAAGATGGGCCTCTTGGGCAAATTTAACCAGTAACGCCTGCACTTTTTGTCCATACGCATCGAACATAATGACCAATGCATCATGCAGGCGGGTAAATTCATTGCTCCCCGCTCGGGGCATGTTTTGAATTAACCAGGCCGCTTGCGCAGAACCGAGCATAAAACGCCCGCCTAATGTTTGCATTTGGGCGCCGTTTGTTTGGCTGAGTAGTTGAGTTTCAAGGTCGGTAAGGCTGCCACAGGTAGAGGCGAGTAATTCGGGTTTTTTATGGATGTAAACAGCAGCTTTGATTCCTAAGGCCGCTAATGCCTCCAGGGTAATATCATTTAATTTCGTCAGCACACCCACTTTAAGCACGGCCAACAAGTAGTGATTTACTCGCCTTAAGTGCTCATAGTTGCCGCCATCGGCATTGGGGTTGCGCACGAATTGTTGGCGGCGGTGACGCAAAATGAGTGCGCTGACTTTAGCGCGCAAAATTTCCACATCAAACGGCTTGGCAATAAAATCATCGCCCCCAGACTGAAACGCCGTAAGCTGCTCGTCCCGGTCGGTCAGGCCTGAAACAAACACAATTGGCGTTAAAGCGAAGTCTGGATTGGCCCGTATACTGCGGCAGGTTTGAAACCCGTCCATTCCCGGCATATCAATATCCAAAAGGATGAGATCTGGGCGCAAGCTCTCCAGCATACGCAGCGCCTGGGCACCGCTTGATGCTGAATACACTTCAGCATCAGCCGCTAACACGGTTGATACTAATTTTTGGTTACTAAGATTGTTATCAACTGATAACACACGCGGACGACTATCCATACTTACCTCTCACAATTTACGCTGGCTGCCCTATATAAATAGCCTTTGTAACGCTCATGCGTTGCAAAAGCATGACTTAACAATTGAGTTCCCCACTCGGAAAAACTTCACTGCCTCATGGTACAACGTGTCTTTAGCGAATGCTTCGCTCAATTTCAGCCTCATGCCCCACTGGCGGCGCATTGAAATTTTTAGATTTATAAGGCGATTCATTAATGAAGAGCAACGGTCCATTTTCAATGTTTGCCTGCATGAATTTTTCCGATTTACGGGTGTTTATTTCGTAACGAGACCTTTGCACGAAACAAAATCTATCGTCATTCCCGCGAAGGCGGGAGCCGTCAGTCCAGCGAAGCTTATCTAGCTGTTCAAAATACCTAATGAAATCAAGAACTGGCTTCCCGCCT
>JBEGTZ010000045.1:0-3382 GCA_041179125.1 Pseudomonadota bacterium
GTACTCAGTCGGTCATTTATACCGCATAAACTCTCTCCCTCCGTGCGAAAATGCCTTGCGATCATCACGAAAATTGAATTTCCGGAGGTGCCCTGTAGGCAAAAGTTATAAAAGCAAAATACAAGGATGTATTGTTTGGCCTGTGTAAATTCCTCGATAGTTTTTAGACCCCTTCTTTATCCCTTGATGGCACCATCTTGGTAAAAAATCTTCCCCTGAAAGTTAGCACCCTCCATTTTCTGTGTTTTGAATCCATAGCATATTTTTAGGGCTTAATCCTTAGGTTTAACTGCGCGCGGAGATTTCCAAAATTACGACAAACAGACGACGAAGTGTCACACAATCTTCATTAAATTTAATTACGCTTTGTCCATTCTCCACACTCTGAAACCTTAATCCCATGAAATTATTTACTACCTATGCCAAACATCTGCCTATGGCAGCATTTTTTGTGTTGTTGACTGCCTGCGGCAGCGGCGGCGGGAAAAAATCTAATGCGTCTGTACCTGGTAGCTCCAGCAGTTCTAGTGGAAGTACGAAACCTGCGCCGGTTACAAATAAAATCAACATTAAAATAGACGGACTTGTAGGCAAGATTGAACTGGTCAATGGTAGTGATGCACTTGTTGTATCGGCCAATGGCGCCACTCAGTTTGCTAAAAGTGTGGAAGTGGGTGTGAGTTATAACGTCCAGGTGTTGAAGCAACCAGAAAACCAAATATGCAGTGTGAAAAATGGCCGTAAAGTAATGGTGGATAATAATCCTCCCGTTGAAATTTCCTGCTCAAATGGTTTTGGTGTTGCAATAGATGTGGTTAAACCAAAAGATTTTGGGTTAAAAAATTTACAGGTGGTGAGTAATTACCAGCGTATAGGTGGTGCGAATGACCCTGTTTTAACGCTGGATAGTAAAATTAAAACCAGCCAGAACAGTTTTATTGCACTTAAAAATGCAAGTGATGAAAAAACGTATTTTATCAGCTATGTGTACGATGCTGAGCAGCAGCGTATTAAGCTAGATGCCGACCATACGGCATTAGCCTTACTGGTGATGGACCCTGTTATTACCGATGCCATGTCGGCGCACAAACTCAACGTTGCCGGTCTATTCAATTTAATCGCCCCTATGAGCGCACAAAATAATCGTCAAATCGATGGCGATTTGAAAAAATTATCGGACGAAATTGCCGCTCAAGCGGATAAAAATGTCGATTTATTTGGCAGCCAATCTAAAATTTCCGCCCTGTTAGAAAAGGCAAACATATCCGTTATTGATAAAATTTCTACCCTGACAGCACCCGCGACTCCACCCTCAAACACAGATTTAGGTGTTGAATTTAAAGTGGAAAACGTGGCGGCGAATAAAATTGCTTTGGCGGTCACTAATCAACGTTCGCGTGCAGTTGCGGTAAGTTTGGCCGGGCTAAATCAACCCGCTGTGATTGATGGGTATGGCACCACAAAAATTGAACAAAACGTTGAAGCGGGTAAGTTCATTTCGTTAAATGTGGATGTGGCAGGCCCAGGAAAACTCGGAAATTTAATTGCCGCCAATGCTGGTTTTAAAGCGGCTTTTATTCGCAGCAGCTTAGTGGATTATTATTTGCCTAGCCTGGTTTATTTTAGTGGTAGCAAAAATTTATCACCGGAACTGCCGTTAGATTGCCTCTCGGATGAGAATTGGCAAGATCTTAATGCTGCGGGAAGCAATGCTTGGTTATCGATTCAAAGTTTGTTGGAGCAGGATAGCTACTACAAACCATACCACGGCCTGGCTGATAAATATCGAGCATACTGGGCCGATGCCGCCAACATGGATGACTTATTATCGTGCTCAAGCTTAGGGCTTTCTGGGTTAAGCGCTGCTGAAAAACTAGTTGCAAAAAGCCATTTAATTAATTTATTTGTGGGTTTTAATAAGCTGCGTGAACCCAATAGTGTGAAAGAAGATTTATTCCGAACGGAAAAACAATCAACCTTGGCCAGTGCTATTTTTAATTCGGCAGCACAGGGTGTTTGGGCTTATAGCAATGCATTTACGTTGGATATTAAAGCCCCGGCGATTGTTGATAATGAAACTGAGGTTGAATTTTCTGCCCGTTGTTTAGACGCTGCCAAAAAAGAAATTGCCTGTACACTCAACTGGACACTAGAAGACACTAAAATCCTAGAGGACACTAAAGCCACGGCAAGCTCAGTTAAACATCTATTTAAAAAACCCACAAACCAAATTGTAAACCTGGTTGCCACTGGGCCTGGTGGCGCGCAGATATCTCAGGAGATCTCGATCAGTGTTGCTAGCAAAAGCGCGAGTATTTGGGTGGCTAAAAAAGATTCATCTGTGGCATTTGATACGACTAAACCGCTGGAGTTTGACCGAGTGTTTGTCAACACAAAATTGCCTCAGTCGTTGGTGATAAAAAACAAGGGTAATAAACCACTGGTTATTTCCTCGATTGTTATAAGTGATGCGGTATTTACCACTAACTTAAAAGAAACAAGCATTGCTGTCGGTGCTGAGCTTACCTTTGACGTGGAATTTAAACCCCTGCTAGCCAATAATTATTCTGGGACAATAACCATTATTTCTAATGATAAGTTAACCGCTAGCTATCAAATGACACTAACGGGAATTGGTGTGCCGGCAGTAACGGTTGGCAAATATGAAGTGATTGAAAATGATGCAGCTCCGCGTGAAGAAGTGGTTGCTGCTACCAATGAAACGGCTATTAGTGGCGATGAAAATTTTTCACAGATACGTTTATTTGGTCAGACTTCAGGTGTCTTCCCACAAATATCCTTGAAGCTATTACATTTTACTGGCCCAGGTACTTATTCTTTGGATGATGTAGATACTGATCGCGATGGTTTTGCTGACGAAACCTGCTTAGCACTTTATTCCGCAGCAAAAGATTACACGCAACAGTATTGCACAACCTCTTCTTCCGCTACGCGTACGGGCAACAGCCTTGTGGTTACAGAAATTGCCGCTGATATGTATCAAGTGGATTATGAGTTTTCTGCTGTAAACTGTTTACTGCCTACAGGTGGAGCAAGTTGTACTCAAAAAGTCATCCAATTGCGTGGTAGTACGCGGGTGAGCAAAGCAGTATTGGAGCCTTTAGCTCCTTAATTAAGCTTTAGGGCACCTCCGGAAATTCAATTTTCGTGATGATCGCAAGGCATTTTCGCACGGAAGGAGGGAGTTTATGCGGTATAAATGACCGACTGAGTACGAAAATAACGAAGCGAGCGCGCGAAAAGTGGATTTCCGGAGGTGCCCGATAGACTTTTCCCCAACCAAGACACTATGCCAAAGGGTGGTTTTGGAAACCTAATCGCATTACCTCTACAGAAAAAACCTCCCTTTGGCATAGTGTCT
>JBEGTZ010000046.1:0-5366 GCA_041179125.1 Pseudomonadota bacterium
ATCGCCAAGGTGGGGTCGATCTCGCGCTTGCGGCGCTCTTCCATCACCCGTAGCGCCATATCCCAGGTTTCCCCCGCCAGGGAATAATATTCTTTGCGATCCCCCGGCTGGTGCTGCAATTTAACAAGGCGCCAACTTTGCAGCTCCTTTAGGCCGACACTGACATTGCTGCGGGAAATATCCAGCGATTGGGCAATATATTCCGCATTCAGGGGGGCCTGGCTTAGCATCAGCAAAGCGTATATTTGGCCCACGGTGCGGTTAATCCCCCAGCGGCTGCCCATTTCGCCAAAATGCAGCACAAAGGATTGAATTAATGGACTCATAACAGGCTACTTTTATTTCCGAACTTTTTGAAAACAGTGAAAAGATACCATAGACCGCTGCCGATGGCTAAGCTCGATTGCGGTTTTACTGTTAAAACAGGGCGCTCGGGAAAGTCTGCGCCTGTTGAGTTAAGCTTCACACTGAAACATTTTTAGGACACACCATGCACAGCTCTGTACAACTTATCAGCACCCTCGCTTACGGTTTAGGCCTTGCGCTGTTGTTTGGATTTATCGCCATCCGCTTACACTTGCCCACCTTGGTGGGTTATTTATTTGCGGGCATGTTATTGGGGGCTACAGGGTTAATTAACGACCAAAAGCTCTCACACGAATTGGCTGAAGTGGGCGTTATTTTGTTGATGTTCGGCGTGGGGCTGCATTTTTCGTTTAAAGATTTACTGGCAGTAAAAGCCCTCGCCATCCCCGGCGCCATTCTACAAATTGTATTAGCCACCGCAATGGGCATGGGCCTGGCTTGGTTTTGGCACTGGCCACTGGGTGAAGCGCTGGTATTTGGCGTGGCTTTGTCGGTAGCCAGCACCGTGGTATTGCTGCGTGCATTGGAAGCTAAAGGCTTGTTGGCCAGTGTTAATGGGCGCATCGCCGTGGGTTGGTTGGTGGTGGAGGATCTTATTATGGTGCTGGTGCTGGTGTTATTACCGGCCTTTGCACACTTTGTAAGCCCCTCGGCGCAAAATACTATAGAAATTCCTTGGTTTTTTGAGCTTGCGTTCACCTTGGGCAAAGTGGCTGCATTTATTGCGTTGATGCTGGTGGTGGGCCGCAGAATATTCCCTAAATTACTCTGGTGGGTGGCGCGCAGCGGCTCGCGGGAATTATTTAATTTATGCGTGGTGGCCACCGCTTTAGGTGTGGCGTTTATGGCGGCATCTTTATTTGATGTGTCATTTGCCCTCGGTGCTTTTTTTGCGGGCATGATGATGCGGGAATCGGAATACAGCCACCGCGCTGCCGACGAATCGCTGCCGCTGCGCGATGCATTTTCGGTATTGTTTTTTGTATCCGTAGGGATGTTATTTAACCCGCAGGTATTACTCAGCGAACCCTTTAAATTACTGGCTGTGGTATTTGTGGTGGTGGTGGGGAAAACCTTAGTGGCGAGTATTTTAGTGCTCATTATGCGTTACCCACTTAATACCGCCCTAACTGTAGCGGTAAGCCTTGCGCAAATTGGTGAGTTCTCCTTTATTTTAATTGGCCTGGGTAAAACCCTGGGTTTAATGAGTGATGCCGCCAGTAATTTAGTGCTGGCCGCTGCATTTATTTCTATTTCATTAAATAGTTTTTTATTCGCCGCTGTGGAACCGGCACAAGCCTGGATTCGCGCCCGCTCCGCACTCGCCCGCCGCCTTGAAACCCGCGATGACCCACTCGCCGCACTGCCTATGAATGTGGACCACACTTATTTAACCGGCCAAGTAGTAATTGTGGGGTTTGGCCGTATTGGCCGACAAATTAGCAACTGGCTGCGCGGCAATGAGGTGCATTTTGTGGTGGCCGAGCAAAAACGCGCTTTGGTTGAATTATTGCGTGAACAAGAAATTCCCGCTGTATTAGGCGATGCCTGCGAGCCGGCCACATTAATTCAGGCGCATATTCATAAAGCGAGTTTATTAATCATCACGCAACCTGATTCGCTTAAAGCCAAACAAATGATCGACATAGCCAAAATGCTAAACCCAAGCCTAGAAACCCTATTAATAGCCGCCAACCCAGCCGAAGCCGCGTTAATGCAGGATGATCAACTGGGGGAGATATTTGTCAGTGAATGGGAAATGGCTAAGAACATGGCTAACCATGCATTGAAGCGATTTGGGAAATCGGTGGTGGTGAAGAATGATGGATAGGGCAGTTTTTGCGCCCTGGCTCGTGGGTGTCAGGTGCCCATATTTTGCTTGGGAATGCTGCGGTGGGCTGGTATGCATTCCCACGCTGAGCGTGGGAACGAGAGGTTCCCGCGCGCGGGGGTGGAACCTAAAAACCTCAGTTGGATCACCAAAGTCTGCGCAACCCCTTGGCACGTCTAGCAAAAGTTAAAAATTTCGAACAACCAATAAGGTTGCCCTTCATTTTTAACTTTCACTATCCGCACCAATGGCTTACACATCTTTTTGGCGCCCAACCGAGGTTTCTAGGTTGAACCTAAAAACCTCGGTTGAAACGAGTGACCTCAGCTGGGTGCCCAACTGAGGTGTCTAGGATTACTTCGCCAAATAAACACTCTCACCGGTCAGTAAATCTTGTAAGGCTAAGACACCTGTGGCGTGGTCCGTGGCGAATAGGCGTTGGTTGGGGGTGTCGAGAACCATGCCGCCAATTTGGTGGATGGGGTTGGCGCCGGTGGTGGTGATGCTAAATAGGGTGGTGCGTTTGCCGTCTGGGTGAACCTGTAGCAGGGTTTGGCGGGCGGAATCCAGGGCGATGAGTTGGTTGTTTTGCCAGATGAGTTTTTTCGGGATGAGCAGCAGGGTGGCGGAGTCTTTTAGGTTGTTGCTCAGCACGCTGGGGGTTTTGGAGGTTGGGTCTATGGAAAAGATGCTGGCGCTGCTTAACATGGAAAACAGAACGCGCCCGGCGTTGTTGTCGAAGGCGAGGGCGCCTTTGGGGTTCTCGTTGGATTGCAAGGCTGCGTATTCAGTGCGGCTGCCGTTGGTGAGGTCAATTTGGATGATGGCGTTTTCTGGGTAGGCGTAGCCATCTTTGGTGACGCGAACGGCGGTGTCTAATACGTAGGCTTTTTGGGTTTTACTGTCCAGTGCGATGGCGCTGGGGGCGTTGAAGGCTTGGTTGGTGGCGGTTTCTTCGCTGGAGATGACACTGTGTTTGCCGTCTTTGAGGTTGCAGCTGTCGATGCGGGTGTTGGAGATTATGGTGCTGTCTACCAAGTGTTGGTGGTTCACCACGGCAATTAATCGCTCACCGGCTTCATCTAAGGCGCTGTCCACGGGTAGGAATTGTTCGGTGGCGCGGTCTTTTAAGCCAAAATCGCAAAAGAGTGTGGTGTTGCCTGTGGTGAGGTCGTAGGCGTTGATGGTGCCTTCAAGCCGGTTGTTAACCAGCAGGCGCTGGCGGGGTTGGTCCCACAGCAGGGTGTTGGAGGATAAATAGTTGAGGCTGGTGTTTTCGTTGATGACGCCGTTGCCTGCCACGGGGGTGCGTTGGAATTTGTTTTCTGTGTCGATTTTAAACACTGCGTCTAAGGCCGCATCCAAGGCAAAAAGTTGTTTGTTGGCGGGGTTGTATTCCACGGTGGTGACGGCGCGCAGGTTGTATTTGTTGTCGGTTGCGGTGTTGCTAAACCATTCGCTGCGCACACCGGTGGTGAGGTCAATTTTTAGAAAGCGCTCGGGTGTGGGTGCTCTGTCGAGATAATAGGCAAAGTTGCCGTCGAGGAAATAATCGGCGGCTTGGGTGATTTTAAAGGTGCTGCTGGCTTCGGTGGGGGTGGGTAAAGCGGTACGAATGCCGGTGGCCGGGTCGATGCTCACTAGGTTGTATAAATAAACGCCTGTGGCTTGGCCGTTGCTGTTGAGTATTTGGTCGTATTGACGCTCGGCGATTAGGCGGTTTTTCAGGCTATCAAAGCGAATGCGGATGCTGCCGGCAAAGGGTAAGTCTTTGTTGATGCGGTTTTCGCTGACCAGGCTGAATGTGGGTGTTTCGGCATCCAGCGGGTATTTAAGCAGGGCGTAATCGAAGACCAATTGGCTGCCGCTTGCCCCCACAAAACCGGCTTTTGGGTCCAGGACGTATAGGCTGCGCGTGGCGGGGTCTATGGTGAGGGAGACGGGGGCGCGCAGGGATAACGACGCTTTGGAGATGTCGACTAACAAGGCGCCGCTGGCAAATAGGCTGCGTACTCCGGTGCTGGTGTCGATGCTGGTTAAGCGGCCCACAAGCACATTGCCAAAGGTATCCATATCTGTGATGTCCAGGTCGCTCACCAGCAGCCGTTTTTTGACGGGGTCGAAGATCATGGCGGTGGGGCTGGAAAAGGGGAAGGTGTCACCGGTTTTGGATTGGGTTAATACTTTGCGGCTGCCGGTGGTTAAGTCCACGGCAAAAATAGTTTTTAGGCTGTTGTCGTAAATAAATAAGGTGTTGCTTGCAGCGTCTAGGGCGGTGAGTTCCGGTGTGAACATGGGCGTTTGTTTGGACAGCTGGATGGTTTGCTCGCTGGTTTGGCCCAGGGTGTCTTCAGCTTTGATGAGCAGGCTGTTGGTGCCGTCTTGTAATGCGTCTACTTTGAATTTCCAGTCGGCCCATAGATTGGTGCTGGTGACGGCGGCGCCGTTGACAGTGAGGCTTTTGATACCGGTTTGATCGGACGCTTTGCCGCGCAGGGTGATACTGCTGGCGGTGGTGAAGCCGGTAACACCGGGGAATACCAGGTTGATGCTGGGGCCTTGGGTGTCTGGCCCGGCTATGCCGCTGGATGAGCTGCTGGAGGAGCTGGAGTTTGATGAGCTGGAACTGGAGCTTGAGCTGGTGGCAGCGGGGGTGTTGTTTTTATTCTTGTTCCCGCCGCAGCCGGTGAGCGAAAGGCTGATCAGCATTAAAAACAGGAGGGGCGTGCGGGTGGATAAAAACATAGGGCGTGTCATCAATTGAGGTAATTGGGGTGGCAATATCGGGTGGTAATAGCAAAAAAGCCGCGCATTGTAAGAGGTTGGCCCGGTTAAGGCCAACCCATTAAGCCCAGAAAACCGAAATAGAAATCTGGAATGGAAATCTGGAATGGTAATCTGGAATGGTAATCTGAAGCCAAGCGTGGAAACCTAGTAACGCAACCTCAAGCATGAAGTAAGCAACGGCTGCGGATTAACGCCATAAGGTAAATCGGGCTGTGTTTCGAGAATACAATGTTGGAAGTTGCATCGCTTCTCCTACCCACCAAACCACTTCAGCTGATGATGCAAACTCGCCACCCAACCCACAATTAACAAAGTCGGCGCATGGACATCATTGTTAGCAATTAATTCCGGCAAGCTTGCCAGGGTGGCGGTATAGACTTTT
>JBEGTZ010000047.1:0-3467 GCA_041179125.1 Pseudomonadota bacterium
AACCTGCTCGGTAAATTTCGATCCCGTCTCCCATGCCTGCTCCCCTCCAAACGAACAAAATGTTTTTTGTTCACTAATATCAGAGATCTTTAAAGACTGAATGAAGGACTCCGTACAGGCGCAATTTATACCATCAATTACAAATGGAGTATTCGAAAAATTTGACAAAATATTTCCCGGCCAAGGCGCATCGCGAAACATATTGACGATTAAGATTTCTTTTTCCTCCATTCGCAGCTCCAGTTACCAGCATGCCTAACATCGGTTATTTAGATAGAAAACTTAACGCCTACGAAACAACGGCCTAGGCTCGTCCGCCGCCGCCTGGTAATAATCCGTCATTAAACCCAACGTGGTTTTGTAGGAGTCTAAATCGGCGTCGGCTGGCACTAAGTAGGCGTCAAAACCGCAGCGTTTCATCATGAACACTTGGTCTTGAAAAAACTGCCCGATGGCGCGTAATTCACCGGAGTATTCTTTGCGCTCGCGAATTTGGCGCGCTGTGGAAAACCCGCGCCCATCCATAAACGCCGGGAAGTTGATGGCGATGACGGGGATGTTTTTAATATTGCTGGGCAGCTCATCAACGCTATCCTCAGCGCCAAGCCACAGGCCGCACAGCGTACCGGCCTTGGCGGCCTCTGCCCAATCGCTCAGATGCACGAGGGTGTAATCACTAAGGGCCTCAAGGCGGCCTTTTTCGGCGATAGTCCAAGGATTATTTACAAACTGCCCGTTTTTAAGGAGTTTTGGCGCTTGATTAGTGAGATCGGACATAAGCCTGCTCCTTAAAGGGGGTCAGCCCTATGCGGTTGTAGGTATCAAGGAAACTTTCTTCAGCGCTGCGGGCGGCTAGGTACACTTCTAACAGCTTGCGGATAATGTTGGGCACTTCAGCGGCGCCAAAGGCGGGGCCGAGCACTTCACCCAGGGCCGCTTGGTTGCGGGAGTTGCCGCCCAATTGAATTTGGTAGAACTCTTCGCCTTTTTTATCCACCCCCAAAATACCAATGTGGCCGATGTGGTGATGGCCGCAGGCGTTCATGCAGCCGGAGATGTTTAAATCAATATCGCCTAAATCGTATACATAATCTAAATCGTCGAATTCGCGCTGAATGGCTTCGGCGATGGGGATCGATTTGGCATTGGCGAGGGAGCAATAATCGCCGCCCGGGCAGCAGATGATGTCCGTTAGGGTGCCGACGTTGGCGGTGGCAAAGCCTAGCGTGGTTAATTCCTGCCAAAGTGCGTGCAGTTTTTGCACTTCTATGTCCGCCAACACCATATTTTGATAATGGGTGACGCGCACCTCGCCAAACGAATAACGGTCGGCTAAATCGGCGATGGCTTCTAATTGACCGTCGGTGATGTCGCCAGGGGCCACGCCGGTCGGTTTAAACGACAGGGTAACGGCGCGGTAGCCGGGGGTTTTATGGGCGTGGGTGTTGTGGTCCAGCCAGTGAGCAAAAGCCTTTGATTGGCTGCGCAGGCTGTTGATACCCGCCCAGGCTGCGGTGTTATCGAAGCTTTTATAGTCCGGCGCGGTGAAAAAACTTTTTGCGCGTTTGATTTCTTTATCGGTCAGCAGTGTTTGGCTGTCGCGAATGGTTGCCCATTCGGCTTCCACCATCTGGGTGAAGGTTTCAACACCCAGGGCGCGCACCAAAATTTTAATGCGTGCTTTGTATTTGTTATCCCTGCGGCCATTGAGGTTATATACCCGCACTATGGCTTCTAAATAGGTGAGCAGGTCGTTTTCCGGCAGGAATTCACGGATCACACTGCCCACAACCGGGGTGCGGCCAAGGCCACCGCCTACATACACTTTAAAGCCAATATCGCCATCTAAGTTTTGCACCAGGCGCAGGCCGATGTCGTGGAAGGCAATGGCGGCGCGGTCTTCAGCGGCACCGGTGACGGCGATTTTGAATTTGCGCGGCAGAAAGGCAAATTCCGGGTGGAAGGTGGACCATTGGCGGATGATTTCGCAGTAAGGGCGCGGGTCCGCCAGTTCATCCGGCGCGATGCCAGCAAATTGGTCGGTGGTGGTATTGCGGATGCAGTTGCCGCTGGTTTGCACGGCGTGCATTTCCACCTGGGCGAGCTCTGCGAGGATGTCCGGCACTTCTTCTAATAAAGGCCAGTTAAGTTGGATGTTTTGGCGGGTGGTGGCGTGGCAATAACCTTTGTCGTACTGGCGCGTGATGTGTGCCAGTTTGCGCAGTTGCGCGGTGTTTAACATGCCGTAGGGGACAGCGATGCGCAGCATGGGCGCCAAGCGCTGTACGTATAAGCCATTTTGCAGGCGCAGCGGTAAAAACTCTTCAGGCTTGAGTTTGCCGTCTAAAAAGCGCTGGGTTTGAAAGCGGAATTGGACTACCCGCTCGCGAATAATTTGGCTGTCATGCTCGTCGTAAACGTACACGGTGGGAGTACCTGTTTGAATAATTTAACTATCGAATAAGGGCATCACACCCGGTGTTTAGCGGGTATGCAGGGGGCCGAAGAATACAGGATTTAAAGGATTGGGGCGATACTGGCGAGGAAGTTTAGGGGCGGCTTGCTCATCAAACTGGCTGGGGCGACAGGCGAGGAAACGCTCGCGGGGCCGTTCTAATTCTGCTGGCTCATGCACCGCCATTTAATGGATGTATTCGATGTATGAATAGCCATGACACACAGCAAGCCGCTACGGGGTGGCGACTTCTGTTTACAGCTAGTGCGCCTTATTACAGCTAGTGCGCTTTAGCCACTCGGTATTGAGCTATCCCCGACTGGCCGGTTCGAGCGCTATTCCGGTTTTTGTTTTTACTGGCTAACACAAACGTTTTGGCTTCTCGGTAGCTGTCGCTGGCCGAGGACAAACGGGACATACATTCCAGCCGTTTCTCGCCGGTGGCATCGGCACAGGCTTCGCGTAAAGTTTGGTAGCTCGCCACCGCTTTTTTGGCTTCTGATAGCGATTGGGCCGCGATTGTTTTACTGCTAATCCCTATGAGAACGATCAGGGCGATTAAATTGACACCCAGGGTAAGAACTGAATTGCGCATAAGTACCTCCAATAAACAAGTTGAGCTTGCCAAAAACCGCCCACATAGCGGGTTTTTAGATAAACCGAGGAGGAGTATAGGCGGACAAAAACGTGTCGAAAAGAAACATTTTGCAGTTGCAGCAAAATAGTTTGCTTTTGTGGAATTTATTAAAACTAAAGAATGATTGTGAGTATTACAGCGGGGTTGATTAACCATTTCAGAATAGTTGCCCCTCAGACTTTGTTACTAATTCTCACATGCTGTTTAAAAGTGGTTCTGCGTAGGCTCCCTTTGTTTTTACACAAAGGATCTACACGAGACCTTTGCACGAAACAAAATCTATCGTCATTCCCGCGAAGGCGGGAGCCGTCAGTCCAGCGAAGCTTATCTAGCTGTTCAAAATACCTAATGAAATCAAGAACTGGCTTCCCGCCT
>JBEGTZ010000048.1:0-14348 GCA_041179125.1 Pseudomonadota bacterium
CCTGCTTGAGAAACCCATGAATAAAATAATTTTTATCCTTATCATTGTCTGCAACTTAACATCCTGTGTGAACGTCGATATCGCCCGCTGGGTAATTACCCCATCCATTGACGGACTTAAGCGCAATCATGGTTATGCCTACCCTGCAACCGCAATTTCATCAATTGCCCATCCCGCAGGCTCATCTATTGAGCAAACACAGTTGATCAGTGCGGATAAAATTACCGATATTTCCGTCACCCATTTAATGGTGCCAGAACAAAAAATAGGTTTTGTCTATTGTGGTGGCAATGGGTTTCGGCAGTCTAATCGGGCCAAACCCATTTTCAACGCCTTTAATCCAACGCCGAATATTTTATTGTTTGATTATCCTGGTTATGGCTTATCTGGCGGAGAAGCCACTTTGAATGAATTTAATCTGGCTACCGAACTCTTGGCACAGCATATTGAACAATGGCATACACAAAACCATTTTGAAAAAATAATTTTTTGGGGTAAATCCTTTGGCGGTACGATTTGCGCGCGGCTTGCTGGGCAATACACGCAAAAAAGCGCATTAGTACTTGAAACCACCTACAACAATTTATATTCGCTGGTAAATTCTCGGGCTGGACTGTTCAAGTATATTTTATCCATGAATATTGACCCTGACGCAGCTGATTTCCACATAAACCAATCCCTCACCCATTACGCCCACCCCATAGCTATTATTAAATCCACCAACGACCCCATAACCCCACCGCAGGAATCGGATAAATTAGCCAAACTCCTGCGCGGTCAGGGTAATAATGTTGTATTGCTCAGTATGGGCAAAGCGCGCCACGAAGACCTATTATTCCATCCCTGCGAGGGAGGGGCTGTTTTTAAAAAACTAAAGCCGGTGATTGGGGATTTAACGTTGAATACGGCTGGCTGCTCAGCCAATAAATAACTTACTGTTCCCCGTAAAAATAAAACACTTTTTAACCCACATTAAAACCGATATAAAAGTTGCATATAAGCCTAGCAAGATTAACGCGTAACCCGTACAAAATAATGATTTTCCGCAGCGCCTTAGTATTCAAAAAACTTGCACCAACCAACACAACCCGGCACACATCAACAAAAATCAATAACTCCCTTTTTAAAAAAACCCATCACTCATTACTCGGTTTACCAATCGTTGCCAATATCCCACCGTCAACATAAACCACCTGCCCTGTTACAAAATTGCTGGCATTAGAGGCTAAAAAAATAGTGGCGCCTTGTAATTCGTCTGGGTTTCCCCAGCGTCCTGCGGGGGTGCGGTTGATGATAAATTCGTTCATGGGGTGGCCGTCGACGCGTATGGCTGCGGTTTGGCTTGTTGCGAAATATCCAGGGCCTATGCCGTTAACTTGAATATTGTATTTAGCCCATTCGGTGGCCATGTTGCGGGTGAGCATTTTTAACCCGCCTTTGGCGGCGGCATAGGCGCCTACGGTGTTGCGGCCTAATTCACTCATCATGGAGCAAACGTTAATTACTTTTCCTTGTTGGCGCGCCACCATGTTTTTAACCACGGCCTTGGTCATAATAAAAACACCGGTAAGATCGGTATTGATGACGTGATTCCATTCATCCAGCCCCATTTCTAGCAGCGGTATGCGTTTTATAATGCCTGCGTTATTGACCAAAATATCAATCGGGCCAATGGTTTTTTCGATGTGAGCCACATGCTCTTCCACTTGTTGTTCATTACACACATCAAATAAAAAACCGTGTGCGTTAATGCCTGCACTTTTATATTCTGCTAATGCGTGATCAATTTTTTCTTGGGCTGAGTGGCCATTAATAATAATGGTGGCACCAGCTTTACCCAGGCCCATTGCCATTGCCATGCCAAGGCCGTGGGTTGCGCCTGTTACCAATGCGATTTTTCCGGTTAAATCAAAAAGTGTTTGCGACATGTTTAACCCTTAGATTAATTTTTCGTAATTATTCAGTTCAAGACAAATTTAACGAAAACTGCATAATAAAAATTCGTGTTTTTACACACATTATTGTGAGCGACGACACTGTCCGCGCGGGTTTAAAGACCCGCCCTACCGGGTTTAGGGCACCTCCGGAAATTCAATTTTCGTGATAATCGCAAGGCATTTTCGCGCGGACGACTGCACGGATGCAGAAGGTAGAGCGACGCAGGATGCCAAAGCCGAATGAGGGAGTTTATGCGGTATAAATGACCGACTGAGCACGAAAATAACGCCGCGAGCGCGCGAAAAGTGGATTTCCGGAGGTGCCCTTTATTTAAGTTCGCAGGGTTTATGGTGATCCATATCCGTATAATCCAAATTTTCTCCCGCCATGCCCCAAATAAACGTGTAATTACTGGTGCCGCAACCGCTGTGCATGGACCAGGGTGGTGATACCACGGCTTGTTCGTTGTTAACCCAGATGTGGCGGGTTTCTTCAGCTGGCCCCATAAAATGGCAGACGGCTTGGGTTGCGGGCACATCAAAATAAAAATACGCCTCCATACGACGGCTGTGTGTATGTACCGGCATGGTATTCCATACGCTGCCGGGTTTAAGTTCGGTCATACCCATTTGTAATTGGCAGGTTTCCACCACGCCTTTAATTAATAATTGATAAATACTGCGCTGGTTACTGGTTTCGCTACTGCCGAGGTTTAATACTTTGGCATCTTCTTTACCGACTTTTTTAGTGGGAAAGGCCCGGTGGGCGGGGGCTGAATTAATGTAAAACTTGGCAGGTTGTGCGGGGTCAGAGCTGCCAAATTCGACGGACTGGGTGGTTGCGCCAATGTAAATGGCTTCTTTGTTGTTAATGTCAAAACGCTCGCCGTCCACCACAACAAAACCTGCACCACCAATATTAATTGCGCCGAGTTCTCGGCGGTCGAGAAAATGTTCGGCTTTAAGCAGGTCGACGGCTTCAAGCGCTAGGGTTTTGGTTTTTGGAAAGGCACCACCGACGATGACGCGATCGTAATGTGTGTAGGTGAGTTGTATCGAATCGTCTTTAAAAATATTGGGCACAAGAAAATGTTTGCGCAGTGTTTCGGTGGTGTAAGAAGCGTAGTCGTCTATGTGAACGGCAAAACGCTCACTGATGTGGGTCGTCATAATAAAACCTAAAAATTCTGATTATTGATTAATTAGTGAGAAGCGCGTTGCGCCACAGTGATATTGAGCGGTTGCGATAATTTTTGAATTTCATCTTCAAGGTAGGCAACAAACTCTTGTTTCGAGTTAATACCATTACCCAGTTCACCCTGCCAGGCGGCAACAAAATAATATTCAAGCCCGCTGCGTTCAGCCTCTATTTCGGGTTGCATCAGTGCTACGTAGGAGGTGGCATCGTCGACTGTTTTTTGAAATTGTTTAGTTTTAAAAATAACGGCCATACCGAGGTGATCGCCGTTTTCACTTTGTTTTCCCCAGCTGCCAATATAGGAATAAGTATTTTTGCTATTGCCTTGTAGGAATTCCGTTTTAGCGTGTTTAACCACGCCGATGGCCAAATTAGGTAGGGTTTTATCCATCGTAATGCGCGTGTGTACTAAACGGCTGCCGCCGTGCATAGAAAACACTGCGTTTAAATCGCGGCGGTTTCCGTCCACGAGCCATTGGCCATAGTCGATGGCGAATGAGGAATACACATCGCCGTTTTCAATAATTCGCGCACGGCGGCTTTGGGTGTCGGCTACCAGGATTAAATTTTTACCGTTCCAAAAACCAAAACCGCCGGTGCCGAGTGAGGGGCCAACTTTTAATATATCCAAGCCCCAATCGAGCATTTTGTGGTAGGCCTCGTAGCCATCGTGGCCGATTCTTTGTAATACCGGCTCGCTGAGGGTTTTGCCAAAAATATCGAAGCCGTTGCGGTTATCGAGATAAATTCGATACGCCACTTGGTCAGATTCAATACCCGGCCCTTCGTAGCGGATCCAGTTGCTGTGGTGCGTGTAAAACTCCGGCAAGGTCACGCTGGCCACGTTTTTAAACGTGCCACCTTGGTAGGCTTGTTTACCTGCGGCAAAGGGGTGCGGCACCCATTGGCCACCTTCTTTAATTGAAATTTCCGCTTGCGTGCGTTTTGTTGGCTTTGCGGGTTTATCGCCGCCTTTTTTTAATTGCCACACCTGGGTTTGTTTAGGGCCGATGTCCGCCAGCGCAAATAACCCGTCTTTGTTGCCATCACCATCGCGATCAATGGTTTCAAAGGCTAAGGTTTGGGAGCCTGTGGCCATAACAAGGCCTGCAACGTCTTCGGGTTTTAGGCTTAGATCTTTAAAGGGGATATAAATAGGCGCATTGCGGCGTTGTGCATCCTGGTTATTGTTCACCGTGATGGAACCATGAAGCGGAGATTTTGCGGCACTGGTTGGGGGCGTAGTTTTTTGGTTTGAACATGCGCTAATGACACAGTACGCAAACGCCAAATACAGCGCGCCTAAAGATGGTTTTACTTTCATTGTCGGCTCTGAAGGGGTGGAATGAATTGTTGTAAAAACGGGTCGCCATTCTAGCGCTTTGCTGAATTGAGAATCTAACTGATGTTATTTAGATGTAGGTTGGGTAGAGCTTGCGAAACCCAACACAGCACGTGCTCGCAACCAGAAAATATCGGGCGTAGCTGGGCTTATACCAACGCAAACCACCATTCTCCGCCCCACCATTGTTGGGTTTCGCAAGCTCTACCCAACCTACAGTTCTAAGGCACCAAATAAAGCGATTTTTGCCAAAGTTTGGCGAAAGCAGTAGTCACCGCATTGGCAAGTCAAATTTTGGCAAAAATCGTTTTAAATTCAATTGTTCGGCGTTCGTAGTCGCGTTCAACTTAGGTTTTTAGAATTAATTCCCCTCCTTGGAGGGCCGGCGCAGCCTGACGGGGTAGTTGCGCCCAGGTACCGCTGCCGCGACAGAAAACCACCCCACCCCTTCGGGGCACCCCTCCAAAGGAGGGGAATGGGTCGCGGCCATTTTCAGCCCAAAGCGGCGAGCCGCTACTTGCGCATCAGGATTCCCACAACCTCTGCGGTATATTTTTGAGCGGTTTGGTAGCTGCCCCGGAACCACAAGAGTGCGGTGTTCTGCGCATCCCAGGCAGGGACTACAGGACGCAAGTTTTCATTTTTCGAGTTCATGGTCATGGGCGTCCAAGTGAAGGTCGCGCCGTTATCACAGGTCACACCCTTCCAAATCTCGTGCATTCCAAGGTCTTTGGTGTCATTGCGCGGGTCGATGGGCGTGGAGACATAGATCACGTTGGGGTCATTCGGGTCGAGGGCGCCGCCACCTAAGTAGTCTTCTTCCCACCAATCGCTTCGGTCGCGGTAGAGCGTTCGCCCGCCTTTAACCAAGCGAGTTGAAGTCCAAGCCTTGCCATCAAAACGTGAGTACGCCAAGTGGTGGCCGGGATTACAGTTGTTTTTATCAGAGCATTGGTTTTGGCGCCCCTGCCACAGAACGGCCACGGTGCCGTCTTCATAACGGGTGACATCAAAGTTCCATAGGCGGTTAAGCGGTACACCTTTGATCGAATCCCCGGCTTTAAATACGCGGGTGAAGCCGGAAATTTGTGGCGCGGTTTTATCGAATATGTTGTCGTCGACCACTTTGCCGAAGGAGTCGTAGGATTTCCCGCCTTTGATGTAGCCGTGGTACAGGCTGGTGTTGGAGTCGCGGGGGTGGGATTCAGTGGCAAAGAAGTCGATGCGGTCAACACCGTTGCCCCAGTATTTGTAGTACCCGGCGTTGTAACCCACCTGCGGGCTGGATGTGAGGCGGCCACCGTACTTCCAGGTTTTGCCGTTATCCTCAGAGAGCAAAAAGTTGGGGCTGGTGCTGATCGAGCGCACGAAGTTGTAGATTTTTCCTTCGCTGCTCAGCTTCCAGGGGTTGTTATAGGTGATATCGCTGCCGTTCCAAGAGCACCCTTGGGAACTCCAGCTGAACGTTACGGTGCTACTCCAACTGCCGTTGGTGTAGCGGCTCCAGTAACTGTTGCAGTCCACGTTGTGGTGGGCGTAGGCCGCAAAATACTCGCCAGGTGCGGTGGCCACTATGCCGGGGTTGTTGTGGTCGTCTGCGTAACTCAGGCTTCCTAGGGACTTCTTCACGTTTTGGCCTGTAACCAAATCGTGTATCACCACGTCGATGTTGCTGCTTCCGTTGGAGGCGGCTGAACCCACAACCAACTTGCCCGCGTCCGCATCCACAATCACACGTTCGTCGTTGTACCAAGTCCAGGCACCGTTGGTGTTAAACACTTTAAGCTCGCCGGATGTCCAGTTGGAGGGATAGCTGGCCAATGTTTCCGGTGGTGTGTAAGGGCAGCTGCCAACCGGGCTGCCGCTCGAAGAGCTTGAGCTGCTGGATGAACTGGACGAGCTAGACGAGCTAGACGAAGAGGACGAGCTTGAAGAGGATGTTGAGGAGCTTGATGAACTTGATGAAGACGTTGAGGAGCCTGAGGAGGATGAGCTGCTTGAGGAAGAAGATGACGAGCTGGAAGAGCTGGCCCCTGTAGTGTCGGTTGGGCCAGTGCATGCGCTCACAAATACCGCCGTGGAGCACATCAACAAAAACGCATGTACACCGCGAATGGAATCCACCTTGGCGGCGGTAATTTTTTTCAGATTTTTAAAGTGTGGCATCGGATACCCCTATGAAATATAAACAGAACAAAGCCAAAACTCGCGTGATCGCAAGTGCGTAAAATCGACCATCGCGTTTGGCATGGTATTAATTAATTTTAAAAATGTAGGGCGGGTTAGCCTGCGCACTCGCAGGCGAGCATAAACTCAACAACAATCGCACAAGAAAAATCCGTGTTTTTTACACATCTCATCGTGAGCGATAATACCGTCCGCGCGGGTCTAAAGACCCGCCCTACACTTGAGCTGATTGGGTACAAACTTTTATTATTTCTCGTGCTATAAAATTTTAAAAACTCAAAACTCAAACATTTTGAATTTCACAAAATGCTTCTAACGAAGTAATTCAGCCACCACCCACAGCACCGGCGCCTGCCCATGACCATCACCGGTTAACCGGCTTAGCCCCATATATTCCTGCGCGGAACTTTTGTACCAGGTGCCCACGCAAATATTACTCACATCACCATTGGCGTTGATCTGCCCCTGTAGGCCTTTCCACGCTTTTTCAATGACCGGCACATAAATAGCGGCATCCAGCACACCGCGCTTAACGCCCGCCACCATAGCGTAGGTAAACATCGCGGTGCCAGAGCTTTCACCCCAGTTTTTCGAATCGTTCGGTAAATTAATCACCTGAGACCACAAGCCACTGCTCAATTGAAATGGCAGCAAGCCTTCCATCATTTTTTTATAACCACGCTCGATGGTTTTGTAATGCTGATGAGATTCTGGAAGGTCCCGCATAATTTCAGCCATGCCAGCCGCAAACCAGCCATTGCCACGCCCCCAGTACACACGCGCCTGTTGTGTATTATGGAAAAACAACCCGTTCGACTGCTGGAAACCCAAGTAGTCCACCATGGTTTTAGCCATAAAATCCAGGTATTTTTTGTTGCCGGTGGCACGATAGGCCTGTAATTGAAGGCCCGTCATCATGAACATATCGTCAATGGCGTCTCGGGTTTGGTTGGTTGTTTGTTGACGATCCGCAACTTGAGTGCCGAGCGAAAGATAACTTTCATCTTCAGTGCGAAGGTATATTTCAAGCGGCACCATGCCAAAAATGTAGCGGTCTACGTGCGCTTCACCACCGGTCATTGCACTCACAAAATTTTGCTTCAAAGGATTAAATTTTGTTACCAAGGCATTCAACAGGTCGCGATTATTGGTCAAATTGGCGATGGCAATGGAGCCATACCACTCACAGGCAGTTTTGTACCCGTCACCGGGAAGATTAGCTACCGAGCTGAATTTAAGCGGCTGCTTATTGAATCTGTTCGCCAGTTTAAGGCCGATGGTTTCCGCCGATGGAATTAAATGCGCGAGCGGTTTAGGGCTTATATCACCGCTAGATGAACTCGAAGAAGATGATGATGAGCTTGAAGAGGAGGAGGTAGAGCTTGAAGAAGATGAAGTGGAGCTTGAGGAGGATGATGAGTTTGATGAAGAGCTTGAAGAAGATGAAGACGAGGAGGAGTTTGAAGAGCTAGATACAGCCTCTTTTATTTCGCCTGGGGCACTACACGCGCTTACAAATACCAGGGTAGAACTCAACAGCAAAAACGTATCTAAAGTACTCATAAAATTCACACCGGCAAGGGTAAATTTATTCGAGTTTTTGAAATGCAGCATTAGATTCCCCTATAAAGTGTTAACAGTCACTCAACTGCAAATGAAAAAAGCCAACAATCGCCTTCAGTTGTACCTGTTAATCTGGCAAATTTAGTTCTTATATTTATGTAAACAGCCGTCAGATTGTATGTGTTTGCACAGAAAATTCTGCGCTGAAAGACACAGAACGCCACTAAAAATAATTTAAAATTTATACTGCTTTTAGCCTAAAACCATATATGGGCGGAGTCCACCCAGAAAGCATTTATGCCGCGAATCAACCAATAAAATAAAAACGGGAATTGTGAAGCACATTTTAATAATGGCTAGGATAGATTGATAAAACAACTTGACCACTTTAGCCTTTGGCGGGTTGTTCTGAGTTCCCCGCTGTATTTTTCTATTAAATCCCGCTCCAAGCGGATAATTAATCACATAAATTTATAGGGCTGAGTATGTCAGGTTTTAGCAAAATATCTTTTGCGGTAATGGTCTCGGCGTTATTAACTGCTTGCGGCGGCGATACGAGTTCCAGCTCCAGCAGTTCGTCCAGTTCTTCTTCAAGCTCCAGCAGTTCCACCAGCACATCTTCAAGTTCAAGTTCCAGCAGCTCTTCCAGCTCCAGCAGTTCATCTTCCAGTTCAAGCTCAAGCTCAAGCAGCTCATCATCCAGCTCTGGCATCGCAGGCACACAGCCGGATCCAAATTTTCATATTTATTTGGCCTTGGGCCAGTCCAATATGCAGGGCGCAGCCCATTTACCGGCTCAGGCCATCACCCATCCTCGAGTTAGGGTTTTACAAGGGCAAAAATGTTCGGAAAATAATTTTGCCTATGGCGTTTGGCGCGAGCATTTTCAGCCCGTCATAAGATGTAAAGAAGGCACCCGGACAAAACCCGACGGCAGCTCCGGCCCCATTGGTTTAAGCCCCGTTGACAGTTTTGCAGTGACAATGGCGGAGGCAATGGGCCCCAACATAAAAATTGGCTTGGTTGGCGCAGCTTATGGCGGAACCGACATCGTGGCGCACCTGCCCAACTGCGCCACCTACAATGCCTGCAAACCGCCCTACGGCGATGTGAGCGGCGCGCCGATTGTGGGCGGCACAACACCTATTTATCAGTGGGCTTTGGATTTGGGTAAAAAAGCGCAAAAAGTGGGGGTTATTAAAGGCATCATATTCCACCACGGAGAAAACGATTCCGGTGATGCGGCCTGGCTAAATCACGTCAACACCTATATCACAAGCCTGCGCCGCGATTTAAACCTGGACCCCGCTGAAGTGCCCTTTATTGCAGGGGAATTGCCGCGTACCGGCTGTTGCGCCAGCGCACACAACCCCTTGGTACAGCGCATTCCAACGGTAGTCACCAACGGCCACTGGGTATCTTCCGGCCCCATGCCGGACGGTACTGTACTCGGCGACCGCAGCGATAAACTGCACTGGAGTACGTTTTCTGTGATCGAAATGGGCAAACGTTATGCAGCAAAAATGCTGGAAGCACGCGGGGAAGAACCAGCGGCGAAATAGCGCACATCAATAAAAAGAAATTACTAAAAAACCCTAAAAAACCCTAAAAAAAGCCCGTTGCACTTGTGTTCGCGGGCTTTTTTGTGTTTGAAAAATACAACCTCCAGCCACCTGCAAGCAAACAGCTAGAATAACGAGCGGCATCAAAAAAGACGCTGCACGGGCATATAAACCTAAAAACCCGAAGACAAATTTAGCCGCTCACACTTATACTCAGCAACAATGCTTGTAATTAATGATAGAAGTAACGCCATGCACGATATTCGCTGGAAACAACGGTTTGACAACTGGCAAGCAGCCTATTTGCGCCTGCAAGAAGCAGTGGCGGCGAATGCACAGACTCAAAATAATGCGCTTATTCAAATGGCGCTGATCAAAGGTTTTGAAATGACCTTTGAGCTATCGTGGAAAACCATGAAAGACTATCTCGCTTTTAATGGCATCGAGGTTAGCCTGCCCCGCGAAGTCATCAAACATGCTTTTGCACACAAAATAATTGACGACGGCCAAGTATGGATTGACATGTTGGATGACCGCAATTTAATGGCACACACCTACGACGAAACCCGCGCACAAAAAGCCGTTGAACATATTTGCTCCCGTTATTTGTTAGCGCTGCAAAATTTGCAACACTATTTACATGCAAGGCTAGTGTGATGTTTGGTTTACCCGAAACAACGCTACAAGCAATTGTTGCCTGCATTGCACAACATTCCCATATTCAATGGGCGAAAATATACGGCTCGCGTGCCATAGGTAATTACCAAAAGGGTTCGGACATCGATATTGCTTTTGGCGGCCCTGTAGACAATAGTGCGGCATTGCTAGGTGCGCTTGATGCTTTGCCCACGCCTTATTTGTTTGATGTAACCCACTACGAAACACTGCACCATACAGAATTAAAAGCGCATATTGATCGAATTGGTGTATTGATTTATGAGCGCAAAATTACTCAAGCGCAGGCTGTTAGCCAGGAAAGGTAGCGATGAAAAATGTTCCCCTCAGGTTGAACATTATTTTTCAGCGTGTAAGTCGTAGGTTGGGCAGTAATGCCCAACACATGGACACCCCCAGCACACACATAACACAGATTAAAAAACCATTTGTAAAATTAAATTATTACGCTTAAAGTTTGTTTTTTTGGGCATTACTGCCCAACCTACGAAATTATATTCGCGGAATTTTTTTGTATTTTGAAACAAAGCCCGCAGGCTCAAAGACCTTTAGAAAATCCACCCTCCATCCACAATAAAATTCTGCGCTGTACACATTTTGCTATCGTCAGAGGCTAAAAATAGCGCCATCGCGCAAATATCTTCCACCTGTAATGGAATATTTACACACTGTGCATTTTGCACTTCGGAGAGTGTTGCGGGGTTTACCCAGTCGCGTAATTGTCTATCCGTCATAACCCAGCCGGGGATTAACGTATTAACCCGAATGCCATCACCGCCTAAATCGCGGGCAAAACTGCGTGTCATGCCTTCCAGCGCCGCTTTGCAGGTGGCATAGCCGGTTAAATTTTTCTGGCATTTATACCAACTAATAGAGCCAAAATTAATAATCGAGCCACCACCTTGCGCTTTCATGCCATCGGCAACCGCTTGAATGGCAAAAAAAGCGGGGCGAAGATTAATGTTAATAATTTCATTCCAGTGCGCAGGTGTAATACTGTGAAAATCATACCGCGCATCGTTAGCGGCATTATTAATTAACACGCCAATTGGGCCTAGCTGGGTGCGCACCTGTTCAATCACCGCCTGCATAGCTTCAACATTCACTAAATCACACGGGAAAAATACCGGCGCCAAAACGCCTTCTGCAGCTGCTATTTTTTTAATTAATCGCGCAGCTTCCTCACCTAAAATATCAATAAATGCAACCCTTGCCCCTTGCCGACAAAATGCTTCCACCAAGCCCGCACCAATCCCCGAGGCGCCGCCGGTAATTAAAACTACTTTATTAATTAAACTGGGGTATGTATTGGTTAATTTAATCATCGTGCGTTTTGGGGAGGGTTAACCTCGTGAACTCTACTGAAATTTCCAAGCCAATAAAAATTAGCCCTTTTATTTTTTATAATTTCGCGGATTATCTTTTAAAATTCGCAACTTCCGCCTGGCGAAGATTAAAATCCTCTCGGGATGCAGCCAAAAGATAACGCACGGCATCCCCCGCTTTTTGCGCATCGGCCTCTGCAATAGCCGTATAAATAGCCTGGTGGCGCGCCACGGCTTCCATATAAAGCGTTTTATTCCAGGTTGTGAGACTAAATGAAAATGCCAGCGCATTATGCAGCGTATGGCCTATATACATAATTACTTCATTATGAGTGGCCGCCAAAATAGCCTGATGAAAACGAATATCCGGCTCATACGACTCATAAATAGAATCCACTTTAGCCATATCTTCATAGGCCATTCGAATGGCCTTTAAGTCGCCCGGGGTGGCTTTAACCGCTGCCAACTCGGCGGCCCTAGGCTCAATAGCGGAGCGGGCTTCAAACAACATATCTAAAAATTCAGCAGGCGGTTTAGATTCAATTAACCAGCCCAGTACGTCGCTATCAAGTAAATTCCAATGGTTACGCGAGGTGACAACGGTGCCCACTTTCGGCTTGGCCGTAAGCAACCCCTTGGAGGCCAAAATTTTGGTCGCTTCACGCAGTACGGGGCGGCTCACCCCCAGCTCACGGGATAAGTCAGCCTCTGCGGGCAGTTTTTCCCCCTCGTCATAACCGCCTTGCAAAATACGCACGCCGATGAATTCAACCACCTGGGCGTTAAAATTTTTCCGTTTGACGACTTTATCTTTCATAGAGCTACGACCAAATGCAGTGGAGGACGGCAGATTATCCTAAAAACCTCCACTGGGTGCCCAATGGAGGTTTTTAGGATTATAAGTCATACAATTTAACATATAACAAGAACGGCTTTTCTTTGTATTTAAAATGCTCCTAACCTGCCGTATTGGTTCTTTTGATATTGTCCTTACCGCCCTATTCCTGTCGAAACATGCACATTTTGCTTATATCGTCCTTTTCAGCCTCGAATAATAGTTATATGGTAATACCAATACAACAAACCACGCGCAAACGTATCGGCACCCACCTCTATCAAAGGCAAAAAATATGAAAAAGCTCACGTACACACCTAATTATCTAGGGGCGCTGGCAAACGGTTTACTGTTGTCCAGCAGTTTATTTTTAATCGGTTGCGCAGCCACCACACCCGCGCTGCTCTCGTCTAGCTCTTCGTCCAGCTCTTCCAGCAGTAGTTCTTCCTCCAGTACTAGCTCATCGTCATCCAGCAGCAGTTCATCCAGTTCCAGCAGCAGTTCATCTTCCAGTAGTTCCAGTGGTGAACCATCACCTATTACGTGTAATTTGCCTACTAAATTCAGCTGGACTTCATCGGACGCTTTAATTAGCCCCAAAAATAGCAATTGGGCGTCAATTAAAGACCCGTCTATCGTTCAATATAACGGCGTATACCATGTGTTTGCCTCTATTTATGATACGGCTGCAAAAGGTTATAGCTCGGTGTATTTAAATTTCACTGATTTTGAAAAAGCCGGTGCAGCACCGCAAACGCTTATGCGCAATTTGCCCGTAGGTAACACCGTTGCGCCGCAAGTGTTTTATTTCGCACCGCAGAAAAAATGGTATTTAATTACCCAATGGAACGGCAGTTATTCCACTACGTCGGACATTAGTAATGTAAACAGCTGGACAGCTAAAAAACCTTTATTAACAGGGGAGCCTAGTGATGCGCTGGATTTTTGGACTATTTGTAACGACACGCACTGTTATTTATTTTTCTCCCGCGATGATGGCAAGTTATATTTATCAAAAACCACTATTGAAAACTTCCCTAAATTCTCCGGTTACACCACGGTGATGAGTGCATCAAAAGCCAGTTTATTATTTGAAGCCAGCAACGTGTATAAAATTGACGGCACGAATAAATACCTATTGATGGTTGAAGCCTACGACAAAGGCCCGCGCTTTTTCCGCTCATGGACATCCACCAGCCTAGACGGCCCCTGGACGGTGCTGGCAGATACCGAACAAAACCCGTTTGCAGGCAATAACAATGTTGCATGGCCAGGAGGAAAATGGGCTGATGGTATTAGCCACGGCGAAATGATCCGCTCGGGTTACGATGAAAAATTAACTGTAGACCCCTGTAATTTACAGTTTCTTTACCAGGGGCAAGCAGGCTCGGCCACTGAATACAATAAAATTCCTTATAAATTAGGGCTGATTACACTTAAAAAATCGTAATGGTTTAGTTCGTAGGTTGGGCAGTAATGCCCAACACATGGATGCCATAGATTAAAAAAAACCATTTATAAAATTAAATCATTGCGCTTAAAGGGCACATCCGGAAATTCAATTTTCGTGATGATCGCAAGGCATTTGCGCGCGGACGACTGCACGGATGCAGGACGACCCCACGGATGGGGGAGGTAGAATTTCATCGGGAATGAAATCGAGGTAGAGCGACGCACGCCTAAAGGGATTTAGGCGGTACGACCCCACGGACGGGGAAGGTAGA
>JBEGTZ010000049.1:0-13922 GCA_041179125.1 Pseudomonadota bacterium
TAAGGGCACCTCCGGAAATCCACTTTTCGCGCCCTCGCTTCGTTATTTTCGTGCTCAGTCGGTCATTTATACCGCATAAACTCCCTCCCTCCGCGCGAAAATGCCTTGCGATCATCACGAAAATTGAATTTCCGGAGGCGCCCTTAAATAGATATCGTTATCCTCTGCTTTTACAGCTCTTCATCAATTGAGGTTAATGTGGCAAACAAATCCCCTGGCAGGTGTAGTTCTTCGAGTAATTTATTGCCACGCTCTGGGAATTTAGGGCAAAGGGTGACATGGGCTTCAGAGGCCATGTTGGCTTGGTAAAGAATTACGCCCTCCTCACTAATTGAGCTGCCTGGGCTTAAATCAATTTGCTCCTTTAATGCCTCACACACTTCCTCAGGTAAATCCCAATCCCGCGCAATTAAATAACTTAACTGCGCCGAAAAACTGCGCATGAGCGGAGCAAATGCCTGTAAACCCGGTTGTTCATGATTGCCGTTGAGTTTGAATTGTTTACACAATTCACTAAATAATGTGATTTTCCCAACGTCATGCACTAAACCCAATAAATACATGCTAAAAGGTTCTACGCCTCGTAGAGCGGCAATTTGTTCGCAGGCAATAGCGCAATGCAATGAGTGTTGCCAAAGGCGCTGACCGGTTTGGGAAAAATAGGGTGAGTCGCGCTGAATAATGGGTTGCATCACCGCCGCAGATAATACCGAACGCAACCCGGCCACGCCTAGTAACATAACAGCGCGGTCAATATCGCCAATGTGTTGATCTATAGGATTAAAATAGGCGCTGTTAGCCAGTTTTAGCACGGCCGCAGCCATGGAAAAATCTTTTTTAACAATCACAACATAATCGCGAATGGCGCTGTCAGGGTCGCGCAGGCTGCGAATGAGCCGAGGTATAACCGAGGGCAGCCTGGGTACGGCATTCAGGCGGTTTTCTTTGCGTTTTAGATTGTTTTGCACCAAATCTAAAACTAATTTTTGCGGAACGGTAATGGGGTTTGCTGTGTTTTGTTCAAACAAATAATTGAGGTAAAGCTGAGTGGATTCCATTAACCCAAATTGTTGCGGCTCAATCACCATGCGGGGTGAAAATTCACCGTTATGTAGACCCGATGCAGTGTCACGGCCCAAAAGTTTGGTTATAAAAGACGTAACACCCATAGCTAATCCGCTCCAATATCACCGAAGGATATTTTTATTATAGGCGAACCTGAGCACATCGCCTTGATTAACCTAAAAACCTCAGTTGAACCACCCATCGCTGCACGCTGTACAAACACTTGGCATGTCTTGGAATAGTTAACAATTGCTCAATAAGGCGGTCCTTTATGTGCAGCAGTGGGTGCGTACAATATTCGCCGCAATGGCAAAGTCTAAGTTATTCATAGCATTGTCCAGTTGCGCAGCATCATGCTCGCTCATATTCCTACTCAATACATTTTTTAGCTGTGTGTAGCTGTCACAGGCTCTAAGATTTTGCCCGCTAAGCTGTAGCAGAAAGCTCTCTAAAGTAATGGCATCACAATTTAACTCGGTTGATGTTTCGGTGGGTTGAGTTAATTGATGTTGCGCCAGCCAATCCTCTGCTTCTTTGCGCGTTTGAATAAATAGTTGTGAATAGGCTTGCCATTGGCGACAGTGCAAATTTAGTCGGTGTTCATTGGCTAATACTTCTAGGCTGCATAATTGGCGATACAGGGGCGCGGCGCCTAAGTTCCCCCATGCACCTTTTTGACTGTGTAATATTTTAGCGGCAGCATTAAAGTCAGCGGTTTCAATTTTATTAATGAGTTTATTTTGTAGTGTTTCGCTGTTTGCTATTAATTGTTCTATGCCTTTTACTACACCGTCAGATTGCGCTTGTTGAGTAATATGCTGTAATAGGCGTTCAGGATAAAACAGCGTGTTTTCAATGGGGGTAAATGTGGTGGAAATTTGTGTATTGGTTTGAATATTGTTTGGGATAATTTTTTGTATTTCATTGAGTAATGTTTGAATTTCAATGGGTTTGGGTACAAACCCTTGTATGCCAATGCGTTCACAATGTTCGCGCTCGCTTGAAAGCACGCCTGCGGACATTGCAATAATGGGTATTTTATTTCCGCGTTCATTTAGCGCATGGCATGTGGAATACCCATCCATAACCGGCATTTGTATGTCGAGAAGAATAATATGGTAGGTGAGAGTATTTTTGCTAATAAGCTCCAGGGCCTCACAACCATTCCAGGCTTGGTCAATACGCGCGCCGAATTGCTCCAGTAAACCTTTTGCCACCACCTGGTTCAATGGGTTGTCTTCAACCAGTAAAATATTAATACCATTGAGTAATTGGGTGGGTAAATTCATTTCTTGTTGGACGGGCCTATTAATGCCGTCTCGGTGGTTGCGTCCATCTTGTATGGCTTCTAGTAACCCGGTTTGTGTAAATGGCTTAATTAAATAACTATCCACTTGGTCTATAGCGCGGGTTGTTATGTCTACAGGTTCGTGATAAATATCGCTCACTAAGCGTAAACAATTGGGCGATAAGCCTAGTTTAATTAGTTGTGGTATGAGCAATTGGCCTTCATGTACTAGCGTTCGGCTTTCTACTATTAATAAATCTATGGGTTTTAAATTGTTGGCGGTAGGGAATATGTTGAGTGCTTGATCGGTCGATGTGGCGGCTATTAAATCCCACGGCCAGCGGGCAACTAAATGTTTTACCGAGTCAATGACGCGTATATTGTTGTCAATAATAAGTACACGCAGCGGTTGGTTCTCTAATGGGTTTGTGAAATTTCTTTGTGCTATTTGTGTGATTTCAAGTGAAAAATGGAACCGTGAGCCCAGGCCTTCATCGCTTTCCAGTTGTAAATCGCCTCCCATTAATTTAACCAGCCGTTTTGCGATGGCAAGGCCAAGCCCTGTGCCACCGTATTGCCGTGTGGAGGAGGAATCCACCTGGGTAAATGCGTCAAATAAATTTAACTGTTTATTTTTGGCAATGCCGATTCCGGTATCAATAACCGCGAATGAAATCCTTGTTTTATCTTGTTGTGGTTTTTGTGCGGTTATTTCTATAGTGACTTCGCCTCCGTGGGTAAAACGGATAGCGTTGCTGGTAAGGTTTGTGAGTACTTGGTGGAGCTTAAGGGCATCACCCTCTACAAAAGTGGGTACGTTTTTGTCGATATGCAGAATAAATTCCAACCCTTTGGCGCCTGCCTGTGGTGAGAGTATGTTTACTACCTTTTGAGCCACATCTTTTAAGTTAAAAATACCCAAAGATAATTTTGCATGCCCCGATTCAATTTTAGAAAAATCTAATATGTCGTTTACTATCGCCAGAAGGCTTTCGCCGGACTGTTTGATCATGTTGGTGTATTTTTTTTGTGATACTGAAAGCTCTGTATTCTGTAATAATTGAGCAGCCCCCAAGGCGGCATTTAATGGCGTGCGAATTTCATGGCTCATATTGGCTACGAATTCACTTTTGATATGGCTCGCTGCTTCAGCTTTTTGTTTCGCTAAATACAGTGCTAATTCGGCAGATTTTAAATTGGTAACATCCCAGTTCATGCCTACATAACGTAGAGGATGTGTGTCGTCGTTGTACACAATGGTGGCAGCGGCTTGAATGTGGCGGATACCAAGGTCAGGGTGGATAATTCGAAAACAGGTTGTAAATTCATTTTTTGCACGGGCCATATTTTTAAGCAGGCGCTCTAATTGGCAGACGTCATCAGGATGAATACATTGCCGCCAGCGTGCATAGGTCATAGCTTGAGGGGTAAGGCCATACAGATCATACATGGCGTGATCCCACCATACATTTCGTGTGCTAATACTCCACTCCCATACGCCTAGTCCAACGGCTTTATTGGCAAGCGACATACGTTCTGAAAGTTTTGCAATGTGGCGCTGACGGTTCTCAAAGGCTTTAACCATAAAAGCAAAGAAAAGAGGAATAAATGCAGTAATACAAGCGGTGTGGATCATATCCACTGTGATTTCATGCAAATGAAAAAAGTGTTGAGTTACATCGGACATGCCAAGTGCAATATTCCCTGCAAAACTGGCATAGAGTATAAAAGTGATGCTGCCAACCGGTAGGCGTACTGCCAGCAAACACATAGGTAATAAAGCATAAATAAACGGGTAGGGTGAAGTGTTGATAATTAATACGCTATAGCCAAAAAATGTGATTGTTATTGCGATTAATGTTAAATATTCCTTAATGTGCAGGCGGGGTTTTAAAACCCGAAAAGGCACCGTTGCGTGCGCCATGATGGGCATTGCACACGCGATAAACGTACAGATGTTGGCTAGCCAGTAGGCGCTCATGTGTACAATAAAATGTTTTAGGCTTATGGAGGTGATCATTCCGAAGATAAAACATGACAGGGTGCTCGCAATAAGCCATGCGCTGCAAATGCGAGTAAAATTTTTGAGCAGATCTTGCTCGTGTGGTTGCGCGGGCGGTAAATAATTCGAGGAGTTATTTTCGTGGTGATCGGGATTGGGGGGTAGGAGTAGGGGGTAGCGCTTTAGAAAAAAATGAAAAATAATCAAGTTAACGCCTTGGGTTAAGGCGAGTCCTGTTATTTGCGACATGTTCAAGTTGAATGCCAAAATGGTGCTTATCTGGCTTATTATTAAGCCGTAAAGCATGGTGCGAGAGATTTTTTTCAGCGCTATGAGGTAAACAATAAATACATTGCTTAGGGCTAAAACGTAAGGGTTGTTGAGTGTGGTGGCGAGTAGTATGTCCGTTGCTTGAAGTGCCGTGGCAATAAGTACATAACTTACTGCGGTTTTCCAATGGTTGCGCTGCCATAGCCCTGTTGAAGGGGTGAGTTTAAATGTATGGTTGTTCGATTGCATAATTTAAGTATTTAATAATATTAATGGAGGTCTGTTTTTGGTGGTGTGTAAATGGCTGGAATTAAATTGGATGTGTTAGCGATGAGCCGATGAAATTTTAAATTTCATCGGCTCATCGCAGATAGATTTGGGGCGCCTTCCGAAGGTGCCCTTTAGGCAAACTTTTAGGCAAAAATAGTTCTATGCAGGTGTTCTTAAATCCTGCTTGTTTGCGGGTTTTTAAACACATTCAGTGAGAGGCTGGCAATACTGATATTGCCTTGTACAAATTGGTTGCGCCCATTGTTTTTGGCCTGATACAAAGCTTTATCGGCTTCGCTTATTAGTGTATCCAACATTGTGGTGGGGTCGGGTGTGATGGTAATTAGGCCTGCGCTAATGCTAATAAAACGCCCTGTAGGTGAGTTTTCGTGTGGCAAAGCTAAGGAACGTACACGCTCACAAATCCAGCGCCCGTATTTTTCTGCTTCTCTGTAATTAGTGTTGGGAAGTATGGCAACAAATTCTTCGCCACCGTAACGAGCGACAAATTCACCTGGGCGGCGAGAATTAGTTTGCAAGGTATCAGCGATATTTTTTAAACACCAATCACCTTTTAAATGGCCGTAGTGGTCGTTGTAGGTTTTGAAGTGGTCTACATCTATTAATACGAGGCTTAGCGGGGAGCATTGGCGTGCGTGACGATTTATTTCTACTCGGGCTTGGTAATCAAAGTAGCGGCGGCTAAATACGCCGGTTAATCCATCTTTGTTTGCCAATTCTTGTAGCTCAGTCGCTTGTTTTTTAAGTGTTAGGTGTGTTTTGACGCGTGCTCTAACAATTTGTGCCACATAGGGTTTGCAGATGTAATCCACTGCGCCGGCTTCAAGGGCTGCGACTTCTGCGCGCTCATCGTTGTTGGCGGTAACAAAAATCACGGCGGCGTCTTCTGTTTCGTGCAGTTTTTTTAATTCACTACAAATTTTAAAACCATTGATGTCCGGTAATTCAACGTCTAACAATATTAAATCGGGTTTTCTGTGTTGGGCCAAAATTAAACCCGACTCACCGGATGTTGCAAAGATTATTTCGCCAAGGTGATTGACTAAGTTGCCCAAAACTCGCAAGTCACTCGGGTTATCTTCAATGATTAATATTAATGGCTGTTTGGTGTCGCTCACGGTTACGTGCTCCTGGGATTAATTTAATATGCGCAATGGGTGCGGCATATTATTTTTGGCACAACATGATTCGGTATTTTTTATGTTTTTCTAACGGTATTTTTAAATTATTTTTGGTTTTAATTTTATAAATGTCTGCATCGCGGGCGATCGGTGTTAAATCTAGAAACCTCAGTTGAATGCTGGGTGCAGGCGTATTCAGTCAGTGTTTTGTTCGGGTTTCTAAGCCGGATGCTGTGTAGCACGCGCTCCTTCAAGTTTAGTCAACTTAAGGGGTTTAGCTAGGCCTGTTATTTGTGTGATATGGCTTACAAAAATTGTTGACAATCTCTACTGGCCTGCGGCACTAGTGATCAGTAGGCTGTGCGCATCTGGCCGAGTCAGATAACTCAAATAATCTTTAAGGAGAACCGTATGAATATAGCAAATATGTATAAAACGATTGTGCAGTCTGTTGGGGTGATGGGGTTAGCAGCGACTTTAACCTTGCCCTTAAATACATTGGCCGCAGAGAAGTCGAGCGTTGAGTTAAAAACGCAGGATGTGAAGCTGGCCGAAATTAAGGCTAAAGAAGTGAATGCCAAGGAGGCAAATGCCAAGGATCAGTCGGCAGTTAATATTAATACTGCGGATGCGGAAAATTTGGCGGCGGTTTTGGATGGCGTGGGTATTAAAAAAGCCGAGGCTATTGTGGCGTATCGCGAGCAAAACGGTAAGTTTACTAGCCCCGAGCAATTATTGGAGGTGAAGGGCATAGGCAAAGCAACGCTGGATAAAAACAAAGATAAAATTAAAATTTAATATTTTTGGAAATTAAAACCTAAGCGGCATGGACGCCACTAAACCTAAAAACCTCAATTGGGTAGCCAGTTGAGGTTTTTAGGTTTTATAGGGCAAATCAGTAAATTCAATCCCCCCTAAAAAATGTCCATGAGTTTATTTTTACATGCTGCCTAGAAAGTCTTTTTTGCCAATTTCAACGCCGTTGTGGCGCAGAATATTGTAGGCGGTGGTGATGTGAAAAAATACATTGGGTAAAACCCATTGGGTAACGTAGGTGTCACCGTTAAATGTTAGCTCATAACTGCCTACTTTAAATTGAATAGATCGGCATTCAGCCCCTGCAAACTGGGTTTCATTTAGGCTATTTATAAAATCAATACACTTATTGATACGCGAATGTAATTCCGCAAAGGTGGTTTCGGTATCTTCAAAACGTGGGATTTCTACGTTCGCTAAACGTGCCGCTGCACCTTTGGACATATCCGTGGCAATTTGGATTTGTTTTACCAGCGGGAACATATCGGGGAATAGGCGGGCTTGGATAAATACCGTGGGGTCAATTTTTTTCAGCGCGGCGTGGGCTTCTGCTTTGCTTAATAACTCATTGAGGACTGTGAGTTGGTGCGTTAAAAATGGGACGGTTATTTTGAACAGTGATATAGCCATGTGGGTGCCTTCTGGTGTTTGGGTTAATTTTTTAGAAGCTGTGTTGTGAATCAGGAAATAAACCATTTTTTACATCGGTGACAAATTTTTGCATGGCCGCTGGAATATTGCCGGTTTCCGTTAGAAAATTTTTCGAAAACTTAGGCGGTTGTTCGGTTAGGCCTAAAATATCGTTTATGACTAATACTTGTGCGTCGGTGTGTGGCCCCGCTCCAATGCCGATGGTGGGAATGCTCAATGCTTGGGTGATTTCTTCGGCTCGTTGTTGGGGAATACATTCTAGTACGATTAAATCACAACCGGCTTTTTCCAATGCTAAGGCGTCGGCTAACAGTTGGTTGGCGCTGGAATCGTCGCGCCCCTGTACGAAATAACCGCCTAATTTATTAACGGATTGCGGTGTGAGACCCAGGTGCCCGCAGACGGGTATGCCCCGTTCTGATAGCCGGTTAACGGTTTCGCAAAGCCAGCTGCCGCCTTCCATTTTTACCATGTGAGCGCCCGCTTGCATGATGCGCGCAGCGTTGTGCATGGCCTGTTCACCGGTGGCATAGGTCATAAAGGGCAGGTCGCCAATAATGAGTGATTTTTGATTGCCCCGCCGCACGGCTTCTACGTGGTAAATCATTTGTTCCATCGTCACGGGGATGGTGGAGTCAAATCCGAGTACGGTCATGCCTAAACTGTCGCCCACTAAAACCACTTCCACGCCGCAGCGCTGGGCCATTGCGGCCATGTGGGCGTCATACAGGGCGATGGTGACAAATTTTTCTGCGCGGGTTTTGTATTTGCGCAAACTGTGAATGCTGATGGGTTTTGCAAGTGTGGATGAGCTGTACACCATAACGGAGCCTCAAATTTTTTGCGGGTTAAAATATTGGCGGCCTTTGCCGGTGGTGAGTATGTGTTTCAGCAATTGCTCATAATCGGCTTGGTTATTCACCCAGTCGATGTCCGCCGCGTTGACGATTAACACCGGCGCACGGGTGTAGTAATGAAACAATTCTGAATAGGCGGTGTTGAGTGATTCAAGGTAGCTTTTGGTGATGTGTGCTTCGCACCGAATGCCCCGCTTATGTATACGCTCAAGAAGAATGTCTGGGCGAGCTTGCAGATAAATGACGAGATCGGGCGTGGGGGTATTCAGGTGCAGTTGTTGGTAGACCTCTTGGTACAGTTTTAACTCGGGTTCGTTGAGTGTGATGCCGGCAAATAATGGGTCTTTGTCGAGTAAAAAGTCTGCAATTAACTGTTTGGGGGCTGGGCTTAGTTCTTTTAATTGACGTGCGCGCTGCATTAAAAAATACAGCTGTGTTTGGAACGCCATGGAGCGTGGGCTTTGGTAAAAATCGTCTAAAAATGGGTTGGCCTTGGGGTCTTCTAACAGGGTTTCATAACCTAGGCTTGCGGCTAGGCGTTTGACTAGGCTGGTTTTACCTACGCCAATGGGGCCTTCTACCGCGATGTACGCAGGGGCTGTTACTGTGGATTTCATGGCTTAAATGTCCCTCCTAAGGGTGTTACCTCTATGTGCGGGTAACACTTTTGTGCGGTAACGGGTTAATTGGGTAACACTTTAGTGGGTAACAACAGCAAATGGGTGTTACCGAGTTTGCTGCTTAAGTCATCAAGCCGAGTGCCGCAGGGCAGCACTAAGGTTGGGGTTAGGTCCAACAATGGGTTTACTACGAAGTTGCGCTCTTTTAGGAACGGGTGGGGCAGGGTGAGGCGGGGTGAATTGAGTGTCAGCTCGCCATAGAGTAGTAAATCCAAATCTAAAGTGCGCGGCCCCCAGTGTTGGGTGCGTGTACGGCCTTGGTTATTTTCGATGGACTGCAAGGCATCAAGCAGTGCCAGCGGTTCTAAAGTGGTAACAAAAAAAGCACACGCATTGATGTAATCGGGTTGCTCAGGGCCTATGGCTTTGCTTTGGTAAAACGGGGAGCATTTAAAACCCTTGCTTTGGGGGAGTTGTTCGAGTGCGGTGCAGGCCTGCGTGAGTTGCGCAACCGGGTCGTTAAGGTTGCTGCCTAAGCCAACATACACCTGCACGGGGTTCATTCGTTGTCATCCTGTGATGGGCTGAAACTGTCCGATGCGTTATCAGAAGGGGCGCGTTTTTTAGTGCGTCGTTTGCGAGGTTTACGTTTGCTGGGGGCGTCTAAGGCTTTCACCATGTCTTCTCGGGTTGCGGCATCGGCGGTTTGAAATTGCGTCCACCAGTACCCTAGCCCGCCAAGTTCTTCACCAGCTTCCTCGCGCAGGAGTAAAAAATCGTAGGCCGCCCTAAAGCGCGGGTGTTCCAGCAGTAGGAAGGCTTTGGCGCCGTCGCGTTTGGGGAGGCGCCATTGCAGCGCCCAGATCTCACGCAGAGGAATTAAAAAACGCTTAGGGATGGCGGTGCGCGTTAATTGCCGTGAAACAACCTCTGAGCCTGCACGCTGGAGCGCATCCTGTGGAGATTGCCCCTGGCTCACCAGTTTTTTAATGGCCTCTTGCAGGGGGAGCCATAGAAACGCAGCAAAAATAAATGCGGGTGTCACACGTTGGTCGCTGCGAATGCGCTTGTCGGTGTTGAGGGCTACACGTTCGACAATGGCTTCATTTATGGGGTTGTGGGTTTTTAAGGTGTCATCTGTGCCTGGGAATAGGTAATAAAACAGGCCGTATTGACGCAATAAATGCAGGCAGGCGGTTGCGCTGCCGCTTAAGAATAGCTTGAGCACCTCTTCAAACATGCGGGCAGAAGGGATGTGTGTTAACAGTGGGGCGAGTGTAGGGATGGGTTTTTCAGAGCCGGACTCCAGTGCAAACCCCAGTTTGGCGGCGAAGCGCACTGCACGCAGCATACGCACCGGATCCTCGCGGTAGCGTGCTTCGGCCTCCCCGATGATGCGTAATTGGCGTAGTTTTAGGTCTTCAATGCCTTCTGCAAAGTCGATGATTTGGCGTGTGTTGGGGTCTAGGTAGAGGGCGTTGACGGTGAAGTCGCGGCGAAAGGCATCCGATTCAATATCGCCGTAGACGTTATCGAGCAGCAGCAGCCCGTGGTCTGATTGCTTGGCGTCTTTGGTGTTGCTGGCATCGTGATGATGGGCGCGGAAGGTGGTGACTTCGATAATTTCACGACCAAAACGAACGTGAACGATACGGAAACGACGCCCTATGATCATGGCGGAACGGAACACTTGGCGCACTTGTTCCGGCGTGGCATTGGTGGCCACGTCAAAATCTTTGGGCTTTAAATTCAGCAGTAAATCGCGCACACCGCCGCCTACGATATAGGCGGAATAGCCTGCGGATTGGAGCATGTCCACCACTTTAATCGCATTTCGGCTGACCTTGCTGAGGTCGATCCGCAGTTGGTCGACACTGAATTGCACGGGGCCTTTGCTGCCTTTTTTGCCGGTGATAAATTTGATAATGCGATTGAGCATGTGTCGTCAGCAGGCCTTGTGCCAAGAGGGAGGGCGGGAGTCTATCACGGGCTAGAGCCAAAATTCACCGCACAAACGAAAGCGGGAAGGCTTGTGGCCTTCCCGCTGGAATTTCGCTTTTTATTGTGTAATGAAAGGACATCTCCGTGTCCCCGATACCGTTGCTATGTCGCAATGCCCGCTCCGGGGATCATCTTTCTTCTTTTTTATTATTTATTGTTGTTATAGTTGGGTAAATTTCAGTTTCTTATTATTTATTGTTCTTATTGGTTATCGAGTTGCTTTTTATTATTCTTTATTGTTTTTATTATGAGGATGTAATAGCAGGTGATATGCCACAAAAAAAAACCCCTTAAAAATCATGTTGATATGACTTTTAAGGGGTTTTTATATTCTGAATTGATCTAGGTTTTCGTTACCTTATGTGTCGGTGTGAGCTGCTGGGTGTTACTGACGACTAACTTGGGTAACAGTTCCCTGTGAGGTAACAATTTTGTGGGAGGCTTCACGAAGAGTGGCGCCGAATGGCGTGTTTTAGCGCTTAAACCCTAAACTCTATGTATGTTAACGCGGAGTCACTTTGCCCATGTTTAAAACGCTACACCTAGAAAAAATCACAGGAACCCTCGATGTGTTGCAGGCGCGAATTACTGAGCGTTTTGCCGATTGCGGCTTGTTAAAAGTGTGTGTTGAGTTAAACCAGCTCGCGCGGGCCAGCGAGGCGCGCATCATTTGGATTACCCGGCCCAATAAATCCATTCGCATTGGCGTAGGTTTTGTGGTGATTGCGGCGTTGGTGTCTGGGTTTTGTGGGTTGCATTGGCTTAAATTGCAGCCTTCCGTACCCAGCATGGGTGAATTTGTGCAGTTGACGGAAGCTTTTTTGAATACATTAGTGCTTGCGGGGGCGTGTTTGTTTTTTTTATTCACCCTGGAGACGCGCATTAAGCGGTCCCGCACACTCAAAGCGTTGCATGAATTGCGTTCAATCGCACATGTTATTGATATGCACCAGCTCACCAAAGACCCTGTGATCAGTTATAGCGTGGGTGCGCAGCCCACACCCTCTTCGCCCAAGCGGCAATTAAACGCATTTGAATTGCGTCGTTATTTAGATTATTGCGCTGAAATGTTATCCATTGTGGGCAAAACTGCGGCGCTTTATTCCCAACAAATGCCCGATGAAGAAATTGTATCGGCAGCTAATGATGTGGAAATTTTATGTGCGAGCATGAGCCACAAAATTTGGCAAAAAATTATGATTATCCACGCTGATCTTCAGCGGGGCACCTAATGATTCCGCCTGCATCAACGCCCGCTGCTGGGCAATGTTTAAGCCCGTGTGTGCGGCAGTGCTGCTTGGATAATGCCGATGTGTGTATTGGGTGCGGGCGGTTATTGTCTGAAATTACAGGCTGGATGGCGTTTTCCTGCGAGCAAAAACAAAATGTACTTTTACTGGCACAAGAACGTGTGGCGCTGCGGCGTAAATTATTTGGTGGGCCTGAACTTTGAGCCTAAAAACCTCAGTTGGATCACTAAGGTTTTCGCAATTTATTGGTTAAGGGCACCTCCGGAAATCCACTTTTCGCGCACTCGCTTCGTTATTTTCGTACTCAGTCGGTCATTTATACCGCATAAACTCTCTCCCTCGGCTTGGGCATCCTGCGTCGCTCTACCTTCTGCATCCGTGCAGTCGTCCGTGCGAAAATGCCTCGCGATCATCACGAAAATTGAATTTCCGGAGGTACCCGTTAATAAAAAATAAAAATTATGCAGCCAAATTTAAAACCCTGAGCAAACCTAGAAGTTGGTTGCGCTGCATTATTAATTTCACCCCCTTAATTTTTTAGGAATTTATTAATGACCACACCCTTATTATTCGCGGGTATTGAAGCGGGCGGCACTAAATTTAATTGTGTTATTGGCAAACCCGGCGGCGATATTGTCCATCAGCAGCAATTTTCCACCGCGCAGCCGAGTGAAACGCTTCCATTAATACAGAGTTATTTTCTTCAGCAAAGCCAAAAATATGGGCCTATTTCTGCTTTGGGGATTGGCAGTTTTGGGCCGGTGCAATTGGATAAACACGCGCCGGATTACGGCGCGATTTTGGATACACCCAAACCCGGTTGGCAGGGTTTAAATTGGCTGGCGTATTGGAGCAAAGCGCTGCCCATTCCCGTGGCCTTACAAACGGATGTTAATGCGGCATTAATAGCTGAGCATTCCCAAGGCACAGGCATGGGTTTGCGCCACTTGGTGTATGTAACGGTGGGCACCGGCATTGGCGCAGGCGTTATGGTTAACGGTGAAATTTTGCAGGGCGCAAGCCATCCTGAATTGGGCCATGTGGCGGTTAAGCGGCGCAGTGACGACACTTTTGCCGGGGTTTGCCCGTTCCACCAGGATTGTTTGGAAGGGCTTGCATCCGGGCCTGCGTTGACCCAACGCTGGATGATGCCCGCCCAACAACTGCCCGCCATGCACCCGGCATGGGATTTACAAGCTTATTATTTGGCGCAAATGTGTGTGAACATCACCCTGTGTTATGGCCCGGAGCGGATTATTCTGGGCGGTGGTGTGGCGGCTCAGGGGCAATTATTGCCGTTAATTCGGCAGAAATTTGTGCAACAAATAAATGGTTATTGCCGTAAAGATATTATTCAGGCGGTGGATACTTATATTCAGCGCAGTAGTTTGGGTGGAAATGCTGGGCAAATTGGCAGTTTATTGTTGGCGGAAGCGGCTTTTTTGCAGCGTTCTTAGTAACGCCCGGTGCTTGTTAGTGTGGGCAGCTTAAGCGGGATCAATTTTATAGGGCGCCTCCGGAAATTCACTTTTCGCGATGCTCGCAAGGCATTTTCGCGCGGACGACTGTACGGATGCAGGACGACCCCACGGATGGGGGAGGTAGAATTTCATCGGGAATGAAATCGAGGTAGAGCGACGCACGCCTAAAGGGATTTAGGCGGTACGACCCCACGGACGGGGAAGGTAGA
>JBEGTZ010000050.1:0-6371 GCA_041179125.1 Pseudomonadota bacterium
ACGCAGCAGCTTCTTACCCTTATGGAACCGGCAGCCGTGCCGCAGCAACCTGCGCCCACCCAGTAAAGGCATCTCTAAATTTATGAAAATACTCGTTAAAACCTTGCTCGCAACGGTCATCCTGCTTCTGGCGGCGCTGCCTCTGTGCCTGGGGTTTGCGTTGGACTATGCGTTTAAGCAAGCGGTAAATAGCTTAGGCCTTAGCGATACACACTTTGAGCGCGGTTATTTATCCAGCCGTGCCCAAATAACGCTTAAACCACTGTTGGAGGGCACACCGCAACCGCTCAGCCTAGACATCCAGCTGCAACACGGCCCACTGCTGCTGGCGCCATCTCTGCAACTGGGTGTATTAGGGTTTACCGCCGAAGTGAAATCCACCGCCGCCACACCGCAATTAAACGTAGCCAACATCAACGAACCGATCTACCGCCTGCAAGGCCTGATCGACCTAAAAGGCGGAGGCACCTTTACCGATGCCTACACCGCCGCAAGCCTGGTACTGAACAATGGACAAATACAATGGAGCCGGGGCGAAGGCGCCGGGCAATTAAACCTAAACCTCAAACGCCTAACCTACGAAGGGCGCTTAAGCCAACTGAGCTGGCAGGCACCCAATACACTGCTCAACCTGGGCGTGCCGGTTATCTCAAAAGAAATCACCCTAACCCCTGCGGGCTTAAACTGGCTTAGTCGCATCACATTTAAAGCTCTAAATGCACAGTGGAACGCCGAAACCTTTTGGCTTAAAAACGGCGCCCTAGGCCTATCGCGCGCCCCAGTGCCGGATGCACACACCGAGCACCTACAGTTGAGTTTGGTGGCCGAAGACTTTAAAACGCCCAGCCTTCAATTAACTGTTTTAGATGCCAACTTCGCCCTAAACCACCTGCCCACCGCCTGGCTGCAAGACCTACTCACACTTAACACCATACCCCTCGACGAAGCTTCTTATTCACAGCAGGCTTATGCCTTGACACAAAAACACTTAATAAACAGCCAAGCCGAATTTATGGTGGACCGCTTGGGAGCCTTGCAAGCGGGCAAGGCCTTTTGGTTCAGTGGCCGGGCCGATTTAGCCGCAGCGGCAGCACTGCCGCAACACACCTGGCAAGACCCGCTGAGCCTGTTGCCACAACTGGCCGGGGCAGGGGAGATTCATCTGGAAAAGGGATTGTTAACCGAATGGGTCAGTAGCTACATCGCCGCACAAAACCCCGGAAGCGCCGCGCAAACATTACCGCCAGCGCAAATTGAACTCTTCGCACAAGCGTTTGTAGGGCAGGGGATGTTAAGCGACGAGGGCGCCATGTATGCGTGTAAGGTGGTGTTTAAACCGGGGGAGGTCATGCTAAACGGGAAGCCTTTGGCGTTGCCGTTTTAAAATCCTTAACTTAACGAATAAGTAGGTTGGGTAGAGCGTGCGAAACCCAACACAGCACCTACTTGCAACCAGAAAATATCGGGCGTAGTTAATACGCCAAGGCAAACTACTATTCTTCGCCCCAACCATTGTTGGGTTTCGCACGCTCTACCCAACCAACAGAGTTTTGGATCTAAAACCTCAACGCCTAATAAACCGCCCCCGCAACCGCCTAAAAAACCCACGCAACCTGAACAAACCTGTTTGATTGGGCAACCACTGGCGCAAGCCTTGGGGCGGTGGGGCTACCAGTACAACGGAAATATTATCCCGCCCGCCTTGTGATAACGCGGTTTGCACCAGCGCATCTACCGCAGATTGGGGGTGTTGGTGTTGGCTTAACACGTCGCATAACAGTTGGTCGTTTACGGCGTCGGTTAAACCGTCGCTGCACAGTAAAATCCAATCGTCTTTTTGCCACTGCCCCCACACTTCATCCACATCCACACGGGCTAAATCGGTGGAGCCTAAACATTGGGTGATGATGTTTTTTTCCGGGTGGCGAGACATTTCGGCGGCAGTGATGGCACCGTTTTGAAACAGCATCTGCACGTAGGAGTGGTCAACGGTGAGCTGTTGCAGGCTTTGGCTATTTGGCTGATTGCGCCAAAGGTAGGCGCGGCTATCGCCAACCCAGGCGATTTGATATTGGCCGCCCTGGATTAACAGCGCCACAATGGTGGAACCCATACCTTTGTGGCCCTGGCCGGTATCGGCGGCGTGCAAAATGGCGCGGTGGGATTGTTGAATCGCTTCGCTAAGGCTCTCACCCATCGTCACAGCTTTAGCCACCACATCCCCGGCAATGGCGCTGGCTACTTCACCGGCGGCATGCCCGCCCATGCCATCGGCCACTAAAAAAAGGTTGAGTTGGCCATCGCAAACTATGGCATCTTCATTGTTATCGCGGAATAAACCAACATCGGTAGCACTGCTGTAAAAGGCGTCAGACATGAAGCAAATGGGTTCCTAAAACTCAAGCGGCGAGACTAACCTAAAAATAGGGAATTGTCTTGATTGCCCAAAAGCTTAGCATTTGGAATGTGCAGGGCCGCCAGTTTTAGGGAAATATGACCAATACAGCGGTATGGTTAACTGGCACAATAGCGGCGCTTGGATTTCTAGGATTAGATACAGGCGCGTAGGGTTTATCAGCTGGCGCGGGGCCAAATGGCTTTTGCTGCTCAGTGAAGTGTTTGGTATAAAAGCCTCCTCGCGCTCGCAAGTACTTAATCCGTTTACCTGTCACGCTGTTTACCCATCTACCCATTTCAACTGGATCGAACCCGCATGCTGCAACTGCAATTTCTGAATTTTGCTAAGCCCCCCTTATGGCTGGTGGAGCCTACGTATCAGATAGGCTCGGCGGCGCAGTGCAGTTGTGTCATCGACCTTCCCGGCGTGCTGCCCCACCATGCGCAATTGCTGATCGACAACGACCAAGCCCAACTTACCCCCGTTGCGGCGCATACCGCCGTAAACGGCACGTTAATTTCAGGCCCCACCTTAGTAGGGCATGGTGATACCCTTGAATTAGGCGGCGCCTTGATTGCCGTTGTAGACCCAAAACTGGCCCGCAAAGCCACCACCCATACCGCAGCAGCAGAGGTGAGTGTTGATATGGCAGCCACGCAAATTGCCATGGTTGCGCGCAGCTCTTGGTATTTACAACCCATGAGCACCGCGCTGGAACCCAATGTCCACGAGCTAATCGGCAAAGTGGTATTAGGCCGGGCGAAGGAGTGTGATGTGCGCTTGAACTTCGCCCACCTCTCCCGCCGCCACGCTGTTTTAACGGTTACACCCGAAGGCTTGGAGCTGGAAGATTTAGGCTCCAGCAACGGCACCTTTGTTAATGACGTTAAAGTGCGCCGTGTGATGTTAAAAAACGGCGACGTATTAAGTTTCGACAACCTGCGCTTTCGCATTGTAGGGCCAGAGGAAGAAAGCGATAAAACCCAACTACGCCCCATCGCCATAGCCGAAGAAAACCCAACCTACCTACGCCCAGAGCAAGCCCCCATCGGCACACCAATGGCCGCCGCCATACGCCAACGCCCCGGCCCCGTAGTTACCCGGCCCAGCGGCGGACAAGACACAGACGACTCCCAACGCGGGCGGATGTTTTTATTGGTGGGTGCTTTGTTGGTGGTTTTATTGTTTGTAACGTTGATATTTTTTCTGTTGCAGGAAACTTAGAAACCGCTGTTATTCCTGAGATTGGTCGAATATGAAGCTTTGGTTTTTGAGTAATAGTTTTTTGGTTAAGGCAGTTGGCTGGGTTGCCGTGATTGGTTATTTTTTTATTTTGCTAGCACTAAAAGGAGCTGATATTCAGTGGTATTGGTCTATATGTTTAAGTGCATTGGCAATGCTCGCCAATGCTCCATTTGTTCTTTATTTATTTGCGGCAATTTTCGATACAGGTTTTAGAACGTATAAATTCGCGTCGCTATTTTTTCCGTCAATGGTAGCTCTGAGCATCACAGGGATGATGTTTATCGGCAGTATTTTCGTAAATTAATAGGCCCATGCATAACCAGGCATTTAGCCCCAGGCAACAACACAGGTTTAACGCCCCCTGATAAACCGCCGGGCAGCGTGGTTTGGTGGCGTCAAGAGGGCAGGTGAGTGCCTGATAAAAGACTAAATTATACTCTGGAGGCCGCGAAACTCACGTTTACCTGCTAAGTAAGGGATGCGAGTTACTTTCTTCCAGTCCAAATGGCATTAGCTAACCTTTACCTCCCAACACACCTTTTCTTGGCTATGTTATTCGTTTATTGCCTCAGAATGAGTATTTGCATAGTTTTAAGGATACCGATGGTTTTATGCGCATTTATTGGTCAAAAAATCCCGATATAGCCAAAATCTATGCTACTTGACAAGATTCGATAAAGATTATTCAGCTTCTTGATAAGCCCGGCGTTATGCCGGGCTTTCTCTTTGATCTTGGCGATAATCTATTTGTTGTTTCAGTTTCGCCTTAGCTTGCCGGGCTGAACCCGATCTGCGATAGTGACTTATCCCCAAAAACCGTTCATAACCCTGTTGAAAAGCCCCTTAATTGGGGCTTTTTGCGTTTATGGGCTTGTATCCTTAGTGCCCTGTGTCCTGATCCTATGTCCAATACCTGTCAGTATTTGATGTTAAGGCTTGTTTGTATATAATGCATACAATCAAACAAAAGGTATAATCCATGCGCACTCCAAAGCCGTTTCCTTTGTACCCAACATATTTTGAACTTAAGGAATTTAAGCTTGAGCATTATCGGGATCTAAAGGCGTTTCTTGATTCCGGCCAATCATGGCGGTTTCAGCATTGGCAATGGGGTTCAGAATTTTTGCGGTACATTGGCAGAAATAAATCAGAACACACATTTGCGCGGTTTCGTAATGAAACTGAACGGTTCCTGCTGTGGTTGTTTCTTTATAGAGATCTGCCGATGGATAGTTTACGGAAAGCAGACATATTGCAGTATGCCGACTTTTGTTGGAAACCACCGATCAATTGGATTGGATTTGCCACCGCAGATCATTTCTCCTATCAGGATGGCTTTTACATGGCAAATCCAGCGTGGCTGCCATTTCGCCTGCGGCCACCTAAAAATCGTCCAACTGATTCAGAACCAGACCGAAAGCAATATAGGCCCTCACAGGAAACGCTGAACGCTATGTTCACAGCAGTAATTGCGTTTTACAAATATTTAATAAACGAAGAAATGTGCTATGGCAACCCTGCTCAGGTCGCCAAATCTGATTGTCGCTACTTCATTAATGATGTTCAAGTTACAGAAGTTAGGCGATTAACTGAAGATCAGTGGCAATATGTTTTTAAAAGTGCTGAGTCATTAGCTAATAGAGACGGTATTTACGAGCGTGCTTTTTTTGTTGTAGCCTCTCTTAAGACTTTGTTTTTACGTATTTCAGAGCTATCAGAGCGAAAAGAATGGGTGCCAGCCATGAGTCATTTTTGGCAGGACGAGCATTCCAACTGGTGGCTGAAAATATACGGTAAAGGTCGCAAATTGCGCGATGTTTCTGTTCCCCCCGCTTTCTTACCTTATTTAAAGAGATACCGGGCATATCGTGGTCTCTCTCCCCTCCCCTCATTAGCTGATAATTCACCACTGGTAGAAAAAGTTAGAGGGCAAGGCGGAATGACGACACGTCATTTGATACGTATAGTTCAGCAAGTATTTGATGAAGCTTACCACTCGATGAAAAAAGAAAAAGGTGAAGACAGTGCTAGAAAGTTGCAGGAAGCCTCTACTCATTGGTTGCGCCATACCGGAGCTAGTATGGAAATAGAACGTGGGCGCGCGTTAAAAGATCTTTCTGAAGATTTAGGCCATGCCAGCATGGCTACCACAGACTCCGTGTATGTTCAAAGCGAAAGCAGAAAACGCGCAGAAAGTGGAAAAAATAGAAAGGTTATTTGAAGATGTCAAGTGCATAAAGGGTGGTTTCGCAGGCTTATGTGTACTAATAAAAAGATGGGAGAATAATTTGAAGTCTTGGAGACTGTAAATCCCTCTGTGTAACCACCCGCCTAAATATGAGCCCGTAACTGAGGCTCAAACTCGATGATAAAGTGATTCATGGCCTCTTTCCAGTTTCGTATCGGCATCGTCCATTTTTTAGAAGCCGCCTGAATAGCCAGAAAAATCACCTTAGTCGCCGATTCATCGCTCGGAAATAACTTGCGTGTTTTAACCGCCTTACGAATCACACTATTTAATGACTCAATGGCGTTCGTGGTGTAAATCACCTTGCGAATATCCGCAGGAAAATTAAATAACGTAATTAAATGGGGCGGTGGTTTTAAAGAGCGTAAGCGACCAATAAACCCCACCTATCAACCAGAGAACCCACTCTATTAGCCTAAGATTTTTCATCCGAGGAAAATCTATGGCAAAGCGAACCCCCCAACAATGGCGCGAGCTGAT
>JBEGTZ010000051.1:0-23566 GCA_041179125.1 Pseudomonadota bacterium
TCTTTATTAAGTTGGTGGTCTTCAGTGATGCACTTAGCGTCGGAAGGTATGCCGTACTGCGCTTTCTGCCTTCCAGTTTCTTCTGTACTCACCGATGTTGAATCGACACCGGCAAATAGCCTCAATTGACTGCCGGCAAAACTTGAAGCGCTCAACAGGCAAAGCGGAAGTAACAGGGAGCGGGGATTGAGCATGTAAAATTCCTAAATTAAAAATAAGAAAAAGCCCGCAGAAAGCGGGCTTAAAAGTATAAAGCTTAAACCGTTAAGGTTACAGCATTCGGTTAGTTATCGTTACCGCCGCCGCCATCGCCATCGCCACCACCGCCACCGCCACCGCCAGATTTCAAGTCTTCCTGAATCTGCGCGAAGCTCTTACCGGCTGCTGCTGAGGTAGCGATTTCTTCTAAGTCACCCCAAGGTAAACCAATCGAAGTATCAACTGTGCCCGCCGCATTGTATATCTCAATAAACACGTAGGTTCCATCGGGTGGATAAGTGATTGTATCCAGCGTTTGCTTAACACTTATATCAATAGCACCGGATTTTGGAAGATTAGGATCCGGCTGCTTGGTAAGCACGCTAATTTTACCACCGTTGGGGTAACCGTAGCCCTTACCCTTAAGAGGCGCATTGGCAGGAGTCTCAACCAAAACATACGTTTTGTTGACTGCTTCCTCGTAGGTACCTTTTACTTTTAGCGTCCAGCCATTGGTGGAGGTGTTATTGGTTTGATGCAGTGAAAAGTTAACCAAATTCACCGTATTACCCGCATCAACCCGGAATTGATCCGCGTAAAATTCGTTGTTTAGCTCGTAGCCATTGTTGGTGTAAAACTTATATCCGGCTTCCCCATCCGCATAAAAATCACTGCCACCCTGCTTAACCTTAAGGCCATCGGCAACCACTTTGGTTTCTATTCTAAAGCTTGCACTGTTGATCAACTCAGCTAAGCCCAGCGTTAAGCTCATGCCCAAACTACCGTCGATTTGCGTACCGCTCAACGAACAGTTGTTAAAGACAGAGTCGAAGTAAACCTCTTCGTGGTTGAAAGCACCGGTCTGAGGCGTATCTTTTCCTTCACCCATAGCCAGCGTTAGCACGAAATCGCCACCCTGGTTACAGCTTGAAGTTTGATGTCCAATCTCAACCAAGGCACCTGTCGCCGTATTGCTAGGGGTTAACCCTGAAAAAGCTGACATAGCTTGCTTAACCGCCGTACTGCCAGTGTCAGCATTCAATGTGGTCATCATAACCACCGCAGCAATCCCAATAGCTTGCCCTTGGCGCGCCACGTCAGACACTTCAGTTAATTGAAGCGGCTCACCCAATTTAAAATTGGGGTCATTCACTTCAGGCCGTACCACCACCGGTGGTTTGTCCATGATGTTACTATCGGCTGTTTCAGCCTTTTTGCTGTCTTTGCCACAACCAGCCAGTAAAGCGCTGATTACAGCAACGGTGAGAATTTGTTTGGTAGAAGGATACCTGAGCATGCTTCTTACTCCGTGTTGGTGAGAGTCTTGGGTGCTTGCGCGTGGCGCATTTTTAGTCTGCCGCAGCAAAATCGCATGCAGCAAGCCTCGGCTTTTATAGTTTCCGTTTTTATTTTCGGGCCTTTTATCTTGTGTTCCCCCGAGAGCGTAGTTAACTGCATATCGGCCCAGAATAAAAGCGACTCGATCAACGGAATTGTGTGTTCTTGGTCATGTTGTGGGGCAGTTGTCGAATAAAAGGGGGTTTATTAACCAAATATGGGATGAATTAGCCCTTACCAGGATCCCATCGACGACCTAGACGCCATCTTAACCCCAATTATCACGGCCTTACCGCAAGGATTTAAAAAGGTTGATCCTCAGGGGTGATAAATTTATAATCCCGCGCCGCTTCCGGTTGTCGTTGAAGCGTCTGAATGTTCAGAAGTTTTTGAAATTACAAAAACACCCCCTTCGAGGCATTTTTGCAAAAGTTGGGCTGTTTTCTGCATGAGTACCTTTAACAGTGGCAAACCCAGTCTGGTTCTGCTTGTCCCGCCAGATAATCTTGGCGCTGGGTGTTCTGGGTTTGGTCAGCGTGGCTCACGCTGACTGGCTGTTACCCGCCGCATTAGGTGCGGCGCTGTTTGTGGTACCCCAATTGTATTTTACGCATTACACCTTTCGATGTTTGAACAGAGGTAATGCAGCCCTGTTAGCTCACTCTATAAGGTGGGGCCAGCTGGGCAAGTTTCTACTGACACTGGTGGGGTTTGCACTGGTGTGGCGCTTTTATCCTGGCGCCAACGTGCTGGTGTTGATGTGTGTTTACGGCTTATTTTGGTTGGCTCAGGTATTTATAGCCAACGCCCTTACAAAAACGCTTACACAGTAATTAAATTCTAAATTTTTGTTGAAGATCCAAATATATGTCTAGCGAAGCTAAGTCCTCTACAGAATATATCCAGCACCATTTGCAAAACCTGGCCTACGGCAAATTGCCTGCGGGCTACACGCGCAAAGATGGTGAAGTCGTTGAGCACGACACCTGGACGCTCGCCCACAATCCGCAGGAAGCCAAAGACATGGGCTTTAACTGCCTGCACTTGGACACCCTCGGCTGGGGCATTGCGCTTGGGTTGATATTAAGCTTTGTGTTTTTGCGCGTTGCCAAAACCGCCACCCTCGGCAAGCCTCGCGGCCTACAAAGTTTTGTTGAGCTGATTGTTGAGTTTGTTAATAACACCGTGAACGATGTGTTTCGCCATAAAAACCGCCTGGTCGCCCCGATGGCGCTGACCATTTTTACCTGGGTATTTATGATGAATTTAATGGATTTAATCCCTGTCGATTGGCTGCCGATGGCGGCGGCCAAAGTTGCCGGTGATGAACATTTTTACTTTAAGGTTGTGCCCACCACCGACCCCAATGCCACCCTTGGTATGTCCATCACGGTGTTTTTGCTAATGATTGGATTTAGCATCAAACAAAAAGGGCTGCTCGGCTTTATCAAAGAACTCACATTGCACCCCTTTCACTCCGGCAAGTGGTATATCGATATATTCCTCATTCCCGTGAACTTTGTGCTTGAAGCGGTGGGGCTGCTGGCCAAACCCGTGTCGCTTGGCTTGCGGTTGTTCGGCAACATGTATGCCGGTGAGCTTATTTTTATCCTGATTGCCATGATGTTTGGCGCAGGTTTGTTGATCGGTATATTTGGCGGCGTTTTGCAATGGGCTTGGGAGGTGTTTCATATCCTGGTTATTACCCTGCAAGCCTTCGTATTTATGATCTTAACCACCGTGTACATGGCGATGGCCCATGACGTGGGTGAAGAGCACTAAACGTTTTATTTCACTGTTTTTTATTTCATTTTTAACTTTAAGAGGAAACAACAATGGCACAAGCATTGGTTTATATCGCAGCAGCTCTTTTGATCGGTTTAGGCGCCCTGGGCACCGGTATCGGTTTCGGTTCATTAGGTGGCAAATTACTTGAAAGCATTGGCCGCCAACCTGAACAAGGCCCTGCGTTAATGGGAAAAATGTTCTTAATGGCGGGCTTATTGGACGCGGTACCTATGGTGAGCGTGGGTATGGGCATGTACATGATTTTCTTGGTTGCTCCTGGCATCGGCGGTTAATTCCGCAAGCTTTTGCTCCTATAAACTGCTAAAAGAGGTGTTGGTGTGAATATCAACCTAACGCTAATCGGTCAGTCAATAACCTTTTTGTTCTTCGTGTTTTTCTGCATGAAGTTTGTGTGGCCTGCGCTTATTTCCATTATGGAAACGCGGGAAAAACGCATTGCACAAGGGTTGGATAACGCCGATAAAGCCGATAAAGATTTAGAGCTGGCCAAGCAACAAGCCGCCGCTCAAATTAAAGAAGCCAAAGATCAAGCCGCTGTCATTGTGGATGCCGCCAACAAACGCGCCAATCAAATTGTCGCCGATGCCAAGCAGCAAGCCGTAATGGAAGCTGAGCGTATCAAAGCTTCAGCCCAAGTCGAAATTGAGCGCGAAATCACCCAGGCCCGCGAGCAATTGCGCGGCAAAGTGGCAAGCCTTGTTTTAGTGGGTGCAGAGAAAGTGCTCGGGGCTTCAATTGATGCCAACGCGCACAATCAGATGCTCGACAAACTTGCAGCTGAACTCTAACGGAGACGACTATGGCGGAATTAACCACCACAGCACGCCCCTACGCACGCGCCGCCTTTGAGCTGGCGCGGGCCGAAGCGCTTCTTGATGCTTGGGCGCAAGCGCTGAACGTGCTGTCAGCCGTCTGTGGCGATCACAAAATCGCAGGGCTGATTCATTCGCCCACACTGACCGCAGCAGGCAAATGTGAGTTGCTGAAAAACCTGTGCGGCGATGCGCTTTCGACGAAACAGCAAAATTTTGTGCAAACACTGGCCGATAACAAACGCCTAAGTCTACTGCCCGAAATCAACCGCTTGTTTTTGGCTTTTAAAGCCGAGCACGACAAAACCTTAGATGTTGAAGTCAGTACCGCCTTTGAGATGGGTGCAGAGTGGCAAGCCAAACTGGCCGCCGCCCTGAGTACCAAACTCGAATGCAAAGTCAGTTTATCCACCCATTTAGATAAAAGTTTGTTAGGCGGCGCCGTTATTCGCGCCGGAGACACCGTCATTGATGGGTCGGTAAGAGGCCGTTTGGCCAAACTTGCCGACGCCATGCACGCCTAGTCGTTAGGATTGAGGAATTTGAGTATGCAACAACTGAATCCGTCAGAAATCAGTGAAATTATTAAGCAGCGTATTAACAGCATTAGCGTTGCCACCGAAGCCAGCAACCAGGGCACTGTCGTATCCGTCACCGACGGTATTATCCGTATCCACGGCCTCGCCGATGTGATGTACGGTGAGATGATCGAGTTTTCCAACGGTGTCTTCGGTATCGCCCTCAACCTAGAGCGCGACTCCGTCGGTGCTGTGGTGCTGGGTGATTACCGGGGTGTAGCTGAAGGCCAAAACTGCAAATGTACAGGCCGTATTTTAGAAGTGCCGGTAGGCCCTGAATTACAAGGCCGCGTGGTGGATGCCCTGGGCACCCCCATCGACGGTAAAGGCCCGCTCAACGCCAAGTTAACCGACGCGATTGAAAAAATTGCCCCCGGTGTAATTGCTCGTCAATCAGTGGATCAACCCGTGCAAATCGGCCTAAAGGCCGTGGATGCAATGGTGCCCATCGGGCGCGGCCAGCGTGAGCTGATCATCGGCGACCGCCAAACCGGTAAAACCGCCCTCGCCGTTGATGCCATCATCAACCAAAAAGGTTCAGGCATTAAATGTATTTATGTGGCTGTGGGCCAAAAGGCTTCTTCTGTTGCCGCCGTTGTGCGCAAGTTGGAAGAACACGGCGCGATGTCCTACACCACCGTGGTAGCCGCCACCGCGTCAGACCCAGCCGCCATGCAATTTTTGGCACCGTTTGCCGGTTGTACTATGGGTGAGTATTACCGCGATCGCGGCCAAGACGCACTGATCATTTACGACGATTTAACCAAACAGGCTTGGGCCTACCGTCAAATCTCCCTATTGTTACGCCGCCCACCGGGCCGTGAAGCTTACCCAGGAGACGTATTCTATTTGCACTCCCGCCTGCTTGAGCGTGCCGCCCGTGTAAACGCTGATTACGTTGAAGCCTTCACCAAAGGCGAAGTTAAAGGCCAAACCGGTTCTTTAACCGCGCTGCCGATTATTGAAACCCAGGCTGGTGACGTTTCTGCATTCGTACCTACCAACGTAATTTCGATTACCGACGGCCAGATCTTTTTGGAATCCAACCTGTTTAACGCCGGTATTCGCCCAGCTATGAACGCGGGTATCTCGGTATCCCGTGTGGGTGGTGCCGCGCAGACCAAAATCATCAAAAAACTCTCCGGTGGTATTCGTACCGCTCTGGCGCAATACCGCGAATTAGCGGCGTTTTCCCAGTTTGCCTCCGACCTCGACGAAGCCACAAAAGCACAGCTCGACCACGGCCAGCGCGTAACAGAGCTGATGAAGCAAAAACAATACGCCCCGCTGTCCATCGCGCAAATGGGTGTGTTGTTGTATGCCGCTAACGAAGGTTATTTGAAAGATATTGAAGTGGCCAAACTCGGTTCATTTGAAAGCGCGCTGATGTCTTATCTGCAAAGCAGCCACGCTGAATTAATGGACGGCATAGTAGCAACCGGCAATTACAACGATGATATTGAAAAGGGCATTAAAACTGCGCTGACCAATTTCAAGGCCACTCAAACCTGGTAATTACGCCCAAGCCTCATGCAGCCAAACGGTTTGCATGAGGCTAATTGCAATACTTTTTGCGAGATAAACAATGGCAAGCGGAAAAGAGATACGCACCCAGATCGGGAGTATTAAAAATACGCAAAAAATCACCAAAGCCATGGAAATGGTGGCGGCGAGTAAAATGCGTAAAGCGCAGGATCGAATGGAAAAGGGCAAGCCCTATTCCAGCCGTATGCGTGCAGTGATCGGCCATTTGGCCCACGCCTGTTCTGAATATAAACACCCTTATTTACAAGATCGCCCCGTTAAACGCGTCGGTTACATTGTTATTTCTTCGGATCGCGGCCTGTGCGGCGGTTTGAATATCAACGTATTTAAACGTGTGGTTAACCACAGCCGTCCACTGGCCAGCAGCAATATTGGCGTGGATATGTGTTTAATCGGCGCCAAAGCCGCCGCTTTCTTTAAAAGCTTGGGCGGTAAAGTGGTTGCCTCGGTGCGCGATATAGGTGAAGAACCTTCATTAGCCAAGTTAATTGGCAGCGTGAAGGTCATGCTGGATGCTTACGAAGAAGGCAAAATTGACCAGTTGTTTTTAGTCAGTAACGACTTCGTAAACACCATGACCCAACAGCCCAACGTCATGCAACTGCTGCCACTGGCACCAGAAGAAAGCGCAGCCACCGGGCACAAATGGGATTATTTATACGAGCCTGAAGCGAAGGTTTTGCTGGACGGTTTACTGCGCCGTTATATTGAATCTCAGGTATACCAAGCAGTGGTGGAAAACGCCGCCTGTGAACAAGCGGCGCGCATGGTGGCCATGAAAAACGCCACCGAAAACGCAGGCGAAATTATTGACGGCTTAAAACTCGCGTATAACAAAGCGCGCCAAGCGGCCATTACCCAAGAACTGTCGGAAATTGTGGCCGGTGCCGCAGCGGTTTAAGCCCTGCCCACCCTTAAATTGAATTATTTTTTATCTTTAGGTAGAGGAAACTCACATGAGTAGCGGACGTATCGTGCAAATTATCGGTGCGGTAATCGACGTGGAATTCCCACGCGATGCTGTACCCCAGGTTTACGACGCTTTAACCGTAAGCGGCAAAGGCCTAACCCTCGAAGTACAACAACAATTGGGCGACGGCGTAGTGCGTGCGATTGCCATGGGTTCATCCGAAGGCTTAAGCCGTGGCTTGGTGGTAGAGAACAGCAAAAGCCCTATCAATGTACCCGTGGGCATCGAAACCCTGGGCCGTATTATGGACGTGCTGGGCAACCCCATTGACGAATGCGGCCCCATCGGCGAACAAGCCCGTGCGTCTATTCACCGCAAAGCCCCGGCCTATGACGAATTAAACGCGTCAGAAGAATTGCTCGAAACCGGCATTAAAGTGATCGACCTGGTGTGCCCCTTTGCCAAAGGCGGCAAGGTAGGCCTCTTCGGTGGTGCCGGTGTAGGCAAAACCGTAAACATGATGGAATTAATTAACAACATCGCCACCGAGCACTCAGGTTTATCTGTGTTTGCCGGTGTGGGTGAGCGTACCCGTGAAGGAAATGACTTCTACCACGAGATGCAAGAAGCGGGCGTTGTTAACGTAGAAGAATTCGCCAAATCCAAAGTGGCGATGGTGTACGGCCAGATGAACGAGCCACCGGGCAACCGCTTGCGCGTGGCCTTAACCGGCTTAACTATGGCGGAAAAATTCCGCGATGAAGGCAAAGACGTTCTGTTGTTCGTAGATAACATCTACCGCTACACACTGGCCGGTACCGAAGTATCCGCACTCTTGGGCCGTATGCCTTCAGCGGTGGGCTACCAGCCAACACTGGCAGAAGAAATGGGTGTATTACAAGAGCGTATTACCTCCACCAAAACCGGTTCGATCACTTCCATTCAAGCCGTATACGTACCGGCGGATGACTTAACCGACCCGTCGCCAGCTACCACCTTTGCGCACTTGGACTCCACCGTAGTATTAAGCCGTGATATCGCAGCCAAAGGTATTTACCCTGCGATTGACCCGCTGGATTCCACCTCACGCCAGCTTGACCCATTAATCATCGGTCAAGACCACTACGACGTAGCCCGTGGTGTGCAATCGGTATTACAACGCTACAAAGAATTAAAAGACATCATCGCCATTTTGGGTATGGATGAATTATCCGAAGCGGATAAACTCACCGTAAACCGCGCCCGTAAAATTGAGCGTTTCTTGTCGCAGCCCTTCCACGTAGCGGAAGTATTCACCGGCTCCCCCGGTAAATACGTGTCACTAAAAGACACCATTGCAGGCTTTAAAGGTTTGTTGGGCGGTGAATATGACCACTTGCCTGAACAGGCGTTTTACATGGTAGGTTCAATTGACGAAGCCGTCGAAAAAGCCGCCAAATTTAAATAATCGCTTTTTAGCGTGAGGAATTAATCATGGCTAAAACGATTCGATGCAACATAGTCAGCGCCGAGAATGAAATTTATTCCGGTGATGTAGAGTTATTAATCGCGGCCTCCACAGAAGGTGACTTAGGTGTAGGCTTCGGTCACTCGCAATTATTAGCCGCCCTAAAACCCGGCCCAGTCCGGGTTTTAAAAAGTGGTGGAGAGGAAGAAATTTATTACGTCAGCGGCGGCTTCTTAGAAGTGCAGCCCAATGTAGTGACCGTTCTGGCCGACACCGCCCTTCGCGCCGATGATATGGACGAAGCCGCCGCCTTAGAAGCGCAAAAAACCGCGCAACAGGCAATGCACAACCAAAGCGGCGAATTAGATTATTCCCGTGCAGCGGTGCAATTAGCGGAAGCGGCAGCGCAGTTGCGCACATTGCAGGCTATTCGTAAAAAGCTGGGCAAATAATATTTTCTTCGTTTTACAAAAGCAGCTTCGGCTGCTTTTTTTATGCCTGGCAGAAAGACGCTGGCGTTAACCTAGAAACCACGCACCAGAAACCTCCTTCTACCAACGAATCCACGGCCAAACTCGGTGCAGCCTGCTAAGCTATGCTAGGCGCTTTCTTGGCTGGGCGGCGCTGCCTTTTCGGCGCGTTCAGCGTAAAAAATGCCAAGAAAATCACGCCATTAAAAGCCTGTGGGCCATTTCCGGCCATCGGGTATTAACTGTGTTATAACTTAGCGAAAAATAACCGCATAAGGGTCCGTTCATGGCCAAACGCCGCGTACTGATAGTTGATGACTCCAAAACAGCCCAGGTACGCCTGCGCAAAATGCTTGAACGCTTTGACGTAGATGTCGATACCGTCAACTCGGCAGAGGAAGCTTTGGGCTATTTGTCCTATCGCCAACCCAGCGTCATATTCCTTGACCACCACATGGAAGGCATGGACGGCCTTGCGGCGCTTAAAATTATCAAAGCCAACCCAGGCACCGCACTTATTCCCGTGGTGATGTACACCTCAGAACAGGGCGATGTATATGTAGGCCAAGCCCGCGCCTTAGGCGCCTTGGATATCATCTCTAAAGAAGTCATTAAACAAGCCAACTTAGAAAAGCTGTTGGGCAGTTTAAATATTTACCTGCTGGGTGCAGAACCGGCCGAGCAGGAACAAGCCCCGCACAGCACCACCTTAGAAATAGTCTCCGACCTCGAAGAGCAACCGCTGGTGACAGGTGCAAGCCTAGACGATTTACCACCGGCAAATGATTTAGCGCGGGTGCAACTGCAAATAGGCCGTTTGTTCGAAATTCATATCGCCAAAGTCCGGCAAGAGATAGAAGACAGCACTAAATTTTTAATGCGCCGTCTCTCCAAAGAGATCCAAGAGCGCTCGCCAAAACCCTATATAAGGCCCGCAACCCCCGTCGCCTCCAGCGAACCGCTGCAACCGATTGAAGTGGAATCGGAAAAGGAGCGCGGGTTATCCACGTTTATTTTGGCATTGGTGTTATTAGGTGTGGCATTTTTGGGCTACCACTTGTACATCAACAACGAGCACTTGGAGTTAATCAGCGAAAAATACGACTCGCTGCAACAACAAAACCTAAAACAAGAGGCCTTAATTAACCGCTTGTTCGAACAAAACGTGCGCGCGAAATCCGACCCGGAGCTGGACACCAATATGATGCTGGAAACCCTCAGCTGGGCCTCCAACATGAATAACCAGGTGGGGTTTGGCGAACAAGCGTTAAGTGACCAGCGTATTTACCCTGTGGGTGAATTAGTGGGTGTATTAAAAGCCGCCAACTTCCAAGGCACAGTTTATTTGGATATTCATTTGGGTAACTTCTGCGTGGTGGAAGACCCCAGTGGCCGGTTTATTCTGCCGGAGCCAGAAAGCAACGTAGAAGATTGTTTGTTCCTTGCCGATAAACAACCGCAAGTGCCCCTAGATAGCCATGTTTCTGTCGGGTTTTTAAACTATGTCCATTCAGCCCCGCTGCTCACGGAAGGGCCGATTGATCTTGAGTTTACGATGCAGGGTTATAACCAGCCGAAAACCAGTTATCCCCCCAAAACATCCGGCACCAGTGCTGGCGAGTGGAATGAAGCTGCACGCAAAAATAACCGTGTGAGTTTTTCATTCGCGCGGAAGTAAAATCGTAACTATTCAGCACTCCCGATGAGTTGAGTAGACGTAGGTTGGGCAGCAATGCCCAACACAACACATTCCTCTCCTGCGCGCCGATATTTCAAGGCGCCGCATTGCGACCATTTTTTATCGAAGACACTGCTGCGTTGGGCATTACTGCCCAACCTACACCACCATAACGGTATTTTTACTTAAATTAATCCTGGAAGTTTCAGCGCAAAATGACTGGAACTTCTAGGTTTTTAGCTGTTTTTTAAGGTGTTTTTAGCGCTTCCTCTAAAACACTCGTATCAATCAATGGCGCCAACTCTTCGCGGGTGCGGGGCTTGCGGTTTTGTTGGCCTGCAAGCCAAATTTCTTCTTTTTCCATCACATCTAATAAATCCGCCGCCAGGGTGCCCTTAAATTCCTGAATAAACCAGGAATCCGCAATTACGGATTGTTTAAAGCCCATAACCTTTTCCATGATCGGCCAGACGGTTTCCGGTGCTCGCGTTGTTTGCTCGGCAGCGGCGATTAAGGTGCGCACCAGCCCCACAATGGCGGCGCGTTTTTGTGGGTTGGCGAGGTTTTCTGCGGTGGTATTCAGGTTCACTATTTCACGATAGGCATCGCGATTGCGAAACTCAATGGCGTCACTGCCTAAGGCGTCGATGGCGTTTTGAGGATCTGGCTCCCAGGCTGAAAGCGCATGGATAGAGGTACTCTTCACCCAATTACTACCCTGCCCGCTTGAAAGCTGCACATCACTTTCTTTTAACCCCACGGTGGCCAGCATTCGGTGCAAAAAATACGCAGCCGAAGTTTGTGGAATAACTTGTATACGCTTACCCGCAAGATCAGATAACTGATTAATACCCGCCGAGCGTTTGGCCACTATGCGGTAATAACTTTCACACACGGTAAATACAATGCGTAAATTCGGATTATCCAGCGAATAACGCAAAGCCACGGTATCGGCATTGGTAGCCACTAAGGCTTTGGAATTATTAAATAAATCCGGTATGCCGCCTGCACGCATGGTGAGTTTACCCGGATAAAGATGATCCGCCGCCAACACCATCGGCGCCATTTCTAAGGTGGCAATATGGCTATACACGTCGATATTCGGCGCGGTGCTTGCAATACCGCTAGAGCTTGATGAGCTGCTGGACGAACTGGAAGAGCTTGAAGAACTGCTAGAAGGACGAATAACACCGGATGAGCTTGAAGAGCTGCTGCTTGAGGAGCTACTTGAACTTGATGGGGTTGTGTTATCCCCGTTGCACGCAGCCAAACCCAGCGTTAACAAACAAGGGAACAAAAAATTCAATTGATACAAACGATTACTAGCCATAACCACCCCATTTTAACGGTTAAATATCTAAGATTTGGCCGCCAATACAGGGGAAGGCGCCAAAATTATTAACGCTATGCTTCATGCAAAAACGAGCGTGCAAAAAATGCGCAAAGGCAGGATGACCAGTACGGGTTACAATTTTGTGGCGGGTAAATGAAAAAATACTGCGTTTGGAATTTATCCTAAAAACCTCAGTTAATCGCTCAACTGAGGTTTTTAGGATTATTACTGCGCAGTGTCTTTGGCGGCCTCTTCGCTTGAAACAGGCTCTTCCGCAGGTTCGGGGTTAACCGATGGCAAGGCTGGGTTGCAGTGTTTGATCACCAGCTGACCTTCTAATAAATGCCCTTTAGAGTATTCTGAAAAATAACAAATATTCGTTTTCGGGTCGTAATTTTCAATCCAGATATTTTCATCTTTCCAGGTGGTGCCCAAATGGATTAACCCCTTAGGCACACTGATGGTCATAGTGCCGCCGAGGTTTTTTACCCAAGCTTGCTCCCATTTAAAATGGTACATACCCCACACACCAAAAAATACCATCGCCCCCACCGTGCCGCCGGTTTTCCAAAAACGGGTTTTATAGGTTATTGCGCCGATAACAACCAGCACGGATAAAAGCGTAAACCAAAAGAAATAGGTAATCATAAAAAACTCCTAGGTGGGTTTGCGGTAAGGCGTTAGGGTGAAGCCATTTTTTTTCAGTAGCGTAAGCAAGCTGTCTGGCCCGGTAAAATGGATAATATCCAGTAAAACTAATTCTTCTTCAGGAGTTTGCGCTATTTTGTTAAACAGCGGCAACCAATTTTGGTGGCGGGCCGCAACTAACACTTGATAAACCGCAGGCGTGCGTTTGCGCATTTTGCCTGTACTTAAAGCATCCACAGCGGCCAGGTTGCCGCTGCGCCACGCGGGTTCGATTTTGGCGAGATTTGAAGACATTTGGCTTAACTCGTCAATTAAAAAAAGCACAGCCTGATTAGCGTCTTCATTGTTGAGTTGATTTAATAAGTCTAATTGTTGGCTGACCGTCTCCAATGGCTTCCAAGGTTTTTTAGCTTCTTGGGCGGCATAAAAATAGTGTGTATCCACACCATAAACATAATCATTTTTAGAGGTTTCCGCCGCTGCTAATGTCACCATCGCAAAAGCGGGTTTAAACAGTGCCAAACCAAAAACAGGAATATTTCGGCTTTGGCTGAAGGCTTCTAATTTTTGATACACCTCTGGCCGCAGTTGTTTTTTTAAATTGCTGCCATCGGTATACATCATGCGCTGCATCACTTGGGTGCCAAATTCCGGCGCACTCACCGCTGCTATGTCGCGCTCCACATACAAAACTGCCGCTTGTTTAAACGCTTCATCAAACTCAACAGGTAAAGGGTAATGTTTTTGCTGTAATGCACTAATGCTGGCACCCAAATAAAATACCTGTTTGTTTTTGCTCACCTGCCACAATGAAGTGGCGGCAAAACAACTGTTTGCCACGCCCCACACAATAATAAAAATGCAGATTAACGGAGTATTTTTGTGCATCATACAGGCGCCCGAATTAGACAAAAAACCAAACAAAACAATCGAATTAAAACAGCGCTATAAACTAGGCGCGGGCGCATCACCCAGCCATACAAGCAACAAATTAACCCACATATACACACCAAATCCTATCCACAGCATGTTCACTGGCGTAATGGTTTTATTCGCGCTACCAAACGGGTCTCCCATGACTCGATTGGCCACCAACTGGAACTGATAGAGCACGTAAAATTGCACCAAAGCCAATCCCAAAGATAAAAACTGCCAGTTAGTATTTAAATATTTTTCATTAATGCCAATAAATAACGCAAGCTTCAACAAAAACGTTATCACAAATACCAAACTTAAACGCATCGGCGACCAGTTGTACTCCACCCCCTGTTTTTGTTGCTCCTGCTGCAAACGCAGGCACAGGTTGCCAACAAAAAACACACTGAACAGCGCGCGCGGCACAGGCATTACTTTTTTCGGTTGGGTTTTATTTTGAGCCTGCCAATGCAGATAAAACCACACCAAGGCAAAACCACCTTGTGTGGCAAAAAACAGTAGCGCCAGCTTGCTTAAAGACACTAGGTAAAATGGGCGTTTTTCTTCACTAAGCATAATTAAGTACAAAAATAAAAAAGGCCATCAACATGGCCTTGGGTGTGTTCGTTATCAACCGGTACGGGCTAAATGTAGCGAACTTCTTCAATTTCATATTCCACATCACCACCGGGGGTTTTCACCACCACGGTCTCGCTTTCTTCTTTGCCAATTAATGCGCGGGCGATGGGTGAGCCAATAGAAATTTTATTGGCTTTAATATCCGCTTCATCTTCGCCAACAATTTGGTACACCACATGTTTTTCGGTATCTACATTTAATAATGAAACGGTTACGCCAAACACTACTTTGCCGCTTTTAGGCAGCGATAAAACATCAATAATTTGTGCGTTGGATAATTTACCTTCAATTTCTTGAATGCGGCCTTCGCAAAAACTTTGCTGCTCGCGGGCGGCGTGGTATTCGGCATTTTCTTTTAAATCGCCGTGTTCGCGGGCTTCGGCGATGGCTTGCACAATGCGCGGGCGGTCCACTTTTTTCAGTTGGTCGAGTTCTTCGCGGAGCTTTTGTTCGCCCTGCACGGTCATTGGGAATTTTTGAAATGACATTACACAATACCCTCATGTAATTCTTGTAATCGGCGCACCTGTTGCGACTGACCAAAGCGCAGGGCCATACACAGGGCGTTGGCGGCGGCGATGGTGGTGGTGTAATAGGTGCGGGCGTTTTCCGCGCTGCGACGGATGCAGGCGGAGTCTTTGATGGCTTGTTTGCCTTCGGTGGTGTTAATCACTAGGTCGATCTCGCGGTTTTTGATCATATCCACCACGTTGGGGCGGCCTTCGCCCACTTTGTTCACCACGCTCACACTTAGGCCCGCCGCTTCCAAACGTGCGGCGGTGCCACGGGTGGCCACCAGTTTAAAGCCTAAATCCGCCAGCTCTTTGCCTACGATAATGGCGTGTTCTTTGTCGAAATCCCGCACGCTGATGAACACGGTGCCCTCGGTGGGAATGCGCGAACCCGCGCCGGTTTGCGCTTTGGCGAAGGCTTCGGCAAAGGTGTCGCCCACGCCCATCACTTCCCCGGTGGATTTCATTTCTGGGCCGAGGATCGGGTCTACGGCGGGGAATTTGTTGAACGGGAATACCGCTTCTTTCACGCTGTAATATTTGGGGATAATTTCTTTTGTGAAGCCCTGTTCGGCCAGGGTTTTACCGGCCTGGCAGCGCGCCGCAATTTTGGCTAGGGACACGCCGATACATTTGCTCACAAACGGCACGGTGCGTGAACCGCGTGGGTTCACTTCGATGATGTACACCTCGCCGTCTTGATAGGCCAGCTGGGCGTTCATCAGGCCCACAACACCCAACTCCAGGGCCATTTGCTTCACCTGTTCGCGCATTTCGTTTTGCACGTTTTCAGGCAATGAATAGGGTGGCAAGGAGCAGGCGGAGTCGCCGGAGTGGACGCCGCACTGTTCAATGTGTTGCATGATGCCGCCGATGACGACGTTTTTGCCGTCGGAAACCGCGTCTATGTCCACTTCAATGGCGTTGTTGAGGAAGTGGTCGAGCAATACCGGCGCGTCGTTGGAGGCGTTCACCGCATCGCGCATGTAGGAGCGCAGTTCTTTTTCGTTGTACACCACTTCCATAGCGCGGCCTCCCAATACGTAGGAGGGGCGCACCACCAGTGGGTAGCCTACGGAATCCGCACAGTTCACGGCTTCTTCCAAGGAGCGCACGATGGCGTTGGCAGGCTGTTTTAAGTCCAATTTTTGGATCATCTGCTGGAAGCGTTCGCGGTCTTCGGCGCGGTCGATGGCGTCGGGGCTGGTGCCGATAATCGGCACGCCTTCGGCTTCTAAAGCGCGGGCGAGTTTAAGCGGTGTTTGGCCGCCAAACTGCACAATCACGCCCTTTGGGTTTTCTTTGTGGACGATCTCCAGCACGTCTTCCAGCGTTACCGGCTCAAAATACAGGCGGTCTGAGGTGTCGTAATCGGTGGAGACGGTTTCTGGGTTGCAGTTGACCATGATGGTTTCATAGCCGTCTTCCCGCGCCGCTAAGGCCGCGTGGACACAGCAGTAATCGAACTCGATGCCCTGGCCGATGCGGTTCGGCCCGCCGCCGAGTACCATAATTTTGTCCTGTGCAGAAGGTGCGGCTTCGCACTCTTCGTCGTAGGTGGAGTACATATACGCGGTGCTGGTGGAGAATTCCGCCGCGCAAGTATCCACGCGCTTGTACACCGGGCGTAGCCCTAAGCCTTGGCGGAAGTGGCGCACGGCTTGTTCACTGCTGCCGAGCAAAAGGCCCAGGCGTTTATCTGAGAAGCCCTTGCGCTTCAAGCCGTACAAGCGCTCTTTGCTGAGCGATGCCAAGGCTATGCCGTTTAAGGCTTGTTCTTCGCGGATTAAGTCTTGGATCTGCACCAAAAACCAAGGGTCGATTTTGGAGGTGGCGAAGACTTCGTCCAGGCTCATGCCGGAGCGGAAGGCGTCGCCCACGTACCACAGGCGGTCGGCGCCGGGGGTGGTGAGGTTGTGGCGGATGGTAACGGCTGCGGTGGGGTCGTCCCAATCGGTGATGCTTTCAAAACCGCAGGAGCCAACTTCTAACCCGCGCATGGCTTTTTGCAGGGATTCTTGGAAGTTGCGGCCAATGGCCATGACTTCGCCTACGGATTTCATTTGTGTGGTGAGGCGGGCGTCGGCATCGCCGAATTTTTCGAAGGTAAAACGCGGAATTTTGGTGACTACATAGTCGATGGACGGCTCAAACGAGGCCGGTGTGGCGCCGCCGGTGATGTCGTTTTGCAGCTCATCCAGGGTGTAACCCACGGCCAGTTTGGCGGCCACTTTGGCGATGGGAAAGCCGGTGGCTTTGGAGGCCAAGGCTGAGGAGCGCGACACGCGGGGGTTCATTTCAATCACCACCAAACGGCCTGTCTCCGGGTGGACGGCAAACTGCACGTTGGAGCCGCCGGTTTCCACGCCGATTTCACGCAGCACCGCAATGGAGGCGTTGCGCATGATTTGGTATTCCTTATCCGTGAGGGTTTGCGCCGGTGCCACGGTGATGGAGTCGCCGGTGTGGACGCCCATCGGGTCGAAGTTTTCAATCGAGCAGACGATGATGCAGTTGTCGTTTTTGTCCCGCACCACTTCCATCTCGTACTCTTTCCAGCCGAGCAGGGATTCGTCGATTAACAGTTCGTGGGTGGGGGATAAATCCAGGCCGCGCAGGCAAATTTCTTCGAACTCTTCCCAGTTATAAGCAATGCCGCCGCCGGAGCCGCCCATAGTGAACGAGGGGCGGATAATCACTGGGAAGCCGAATTCTTTCGGTACTTCTAAGGCTTCGGCGAGGCTATGCACAATGCGGGCGCGGGCGGTGTCGAGATTAATGGCCTTCATGGCTTTGTCGAACAGGCTGCGGTCTTCCGCTTTGTGAATGGCCTCTTGTTTAGCGCCGATCAGCTCGACGTTGTACTTGTCCAACACGCCGTGTGCGTGCAGTGCCAGGGCGCAGTTGAGCGCGGTTTGGCCGCCCATCGTGGGCAGAATGGCGTCCGGGCGCTCTTTGATGATGATTTGCTCTACACATTGCCAAGTGATCGGCTCGATGTAGGTGGCATCCGCCATAGACGGGTCGGTCATGATGGTGGCGGGGTTGGAGTTCACCAGAATGACGCGGTAGCCCTCTTCGCGCAGGGCTTTACAGGCCTGGGCACCTGAATAGTCGAACTCACAGGCCTGGCCAATCACAATGGGGCCTGCGCCTATGATCAAAATACTTTTTATATCGGTACGTTTTGGCATGTCAGTCGTCTAGCTAATTAACGGTTTTAAAAGGGCTATATAAAAGAAAAAGCCCATTAACGGCGCGCGCGCATCAAATCAATAAAGTGGTCGAACAGGCCTGCGGCGTCTTGCGGGCCGGGGCTGGCTTCCGGGTGGCCTTGGAAACTAAACGCCGGTTTATCGGTGCGCTCAATGCCCTGCAAAGACCCATCAAATAGGGATTTATGGGTGGCTACCAGGCAAGCGGGCATACTGGCTTCATCCACCGCAAAACCGTGGTTTTGGCTGGTAATCATCACCTTGCCGGTTTTTAAATCCTGCACCGGATGGTTGCCGCCGTGGTGGCCGAATTTCATTTTTAGCGTTTTAGCGCCGGAGGCCAAAGCCAACAATTGGTGGCCCAAACAAATGCCGAACACTGGGATATTCGCATCCAAGATGGTTTGAATAGCGCTGATGGCGTAATCACACGGGGCTGGATCGCCGGGGCCGTTGGAGAGAAACACGCCGTCTGGGTTCATGGCTAAGACTTCGCTAGCGGGGGTTTTAGCGGGCACCACGGTGAGTTCGCAACCGCGATCCACCAGCATCCGCAGAATATTGCGCTTAGCGCCGAAGTCGTAAGCCACCACTTTGAAGCTCTCCCCCAACGGCCGCGAGCTAAAGCCCGCGCCCAGTTGCCAGGAGCCAGCATCCCAACGGAAGCTTTTTTCAGTGCTGACCACTTTGGCAAGGTCCAAACCGTTCAAACCGGCAAAGCCTTTGGCGGCGGCTAATGCCTGTGCCTCGCTCACTTCACCGGCCATAATGCAGCCGTTTTGCGCGCCTTTATCCCGCAGGATGCGCGTTAAGCGGCGGGTGTCGATGTCGGCGATGCCGAGAATATTGTGCTTCTTTAGATAGGCATCCAAGCTCAGCGCACTGCGAAAGTTGCTCGGCAGCATGGACAGGTCGCGGATGACAAGGCCTTTCGCCCAAATACGCGGGCACTCTTCGTCTTCGCTATTGGCGCCCACATTGCCAATATGCGGGTAGGTGAGGGTAACAATTTGCTCGGCGTAGGAAGGGTCGGTGAGGATTTCCTGGTACCCGGTCATGGCGGTATTAAACACCACCTCCCCCACGGATTGGCCCTCTGCCCCGATGGAAATACCTCGGAACACACTGCCATCTGCCAGCACCAAAATTGCGGGTTTATTGAGCCCAGTTGTCAAAATTTTTTCCTCCTGCCTGGCCCAGCCTTCATTTAAAGCCTGGACGGGTTACGGGTATTGCTTGCGCGCCATACCCTTTCAGGCGGCGCCTTTTCAGACAGCCCCGCCAAATTTAAGGTGCGCGCAAAACCGAGGCCACAGTAAAACTGTGGCGCCGGTGCGATGGGTATTCAAGTTGTAAAAAAGCGAGGTGCAGCACTTGGCTCCACCTCGCTGTAATGATTCTTGGCGCCTAACATTGGTTACAAGCTACAAAAAGCACCAAGGGGCACACGGCCCAAACTGGGGGCGAATTCTATGCCAGCAAGGGGTATTTTGTCCATGCTGGGTTTTTAATTGGTGGCGTTGGAATTTGGGTAGGGGGGCGAAGGTCTGGAAAGTCGGTAGCTCTCCCCACTCTTTTAGTGGGGGTTGCGTGAGCAATCTATTGCTCAGATTAAACACGCTCATGGATGCACCAAAAAACCCAGTTAAACACGCCTCACAAATTATTATTCAAACCCGCTCTCCTAAAAAACCCCACACCGGCATTCATATCAACTTTATCGCCCAACTGTAGGCGTGGTTTATTGATTTTATTGCCGTTCGTTTCCTTCAAACTGAAGGAGCCTTGGCGCATTGTGACATCTAAAATATTGATATTAATTACATTGTGCAGCATAAAACTACTTGTACATTGCTCCGCTGGGGCAGGCTCGATAGTGTCGGTTAGCCTTAGCGTGGTGATGTTGGCGTCGTGAATATCGATGTGTGCATTACAGACGGAAAGCGCTAAGGCTGATTGCTGTATGTGCTGGTTAAAATATACATCGGGTGAAATAGAATTTATTTTTACATGTGTAATATGTCTCGGTAGTCGTAGAACCACTTCAGTGGCGGCGAAAAAGTAATCGCGGGCGCTTTCGAGATTTTTATCTGTGACATTAATGGTAAGCGTGTCATCAGTTCGGCTAAAACTGAATGCCATCCGGCCATTGGCAGCAGGATATTCTACCTGCTCTAATTCTGGCTCAAACGATAACTTCAATTTCGAATATTTTTTGTCGTCCTCATGCCCCTCAATTACGATGCTGCGAACCCCCAGAGAATAGGGAATGGGGGTAAATTGTTTTTGTGCGGTTCTTATTTTTTCTCGATACTCTTTATACAGCGTATTCAACTCGTAATTGGCTGCAAAAAACACCACCACACAAAAAGCGAATATTAGCGGCCCTTTTTTAGTTAATAGTCTTCGTATCATGGCAGTTGTTTTTCCTTCAGGTGAAAATAAACCGTTGCCCACAAACCGATCGGGATTAATATCCATGCAAACAAAGAAATAAACAATTCCCACCGGGAAAGCTCCTGTGAGCTGTTTGGAGCATATTCCCAATAACCTAGATTGTTGATAGGTATTTGAAGTGCCATTGCAACCAAAAACAACAGCACCATACACAGAGCAATAAACAGCATGGGGTAGCGCCTGAAAAAAACATACCCGCCCAGTATGATGGCCTGTGCGCTTAGGTAGTAACTAAAGGCAAGCCATTGCAACTTAATATAAGGCTCTGAAAACAATAGCGGCATGTTAGCTTTGTGTGAAGATACAAAAGGTAAAAATGGTCTAAATTCTTCAAATGAATTCTTACATTCCTTACAGGGGACATACCAAAACTGCGCAAGCTTAATAAATGGATAATTTAGGGCAGTAAATGCAAGGGTAAACGCCAAAGGAAACACACAGCCAATAATGGCTAAGGCTAATAGTATTTTTTCAAAAGAAGATGCTGGCCTGTGTAACACTAAAAGCCCCGCACTTTTATCGCTGAGCGGGCGAAAATATAAGCTTGAAAATATACAGCCGAATACAAACAGCCCACAGACGTACCACGCCATTTGTCCATTGTGCAAAAACAACTCGCGAGAACTGTTTGAAGAAATACCCAAATAAAACAGGTTAAAAACCAAGCCCAAAAGGCCGCCAAACAGCAATACGCCAGCTAAATCTTGCCAGCGTTCAATCCAATAGCTGCGCCAAAGGCGGATAAAACGTGTGCGGTTAAAAAGTTGATTCATAGGTTTACCTGCTCCTTTGTGGGCGGGTGTCGTTTAAGTGTATTGAGCACGGCCGCTTGATTTAAGCTCAGCGCTTTATAAAGCCACTCTAAATTAATGGTGGAGGGGTTTGCGCTGTTGTTGGCTGCTACAAAGATGGTTTGCTCACCGAAGGCTTCTTGATAAATACACTCAGGCATTGTTTCTGTAGTTGGGGTGACGCCCATCTGCAATGTGTGTTGCAAATAGGTGAGCGGTTCAAATAATACTAATTTGCCCGCTTCGAAAAATAAAATATGGTTTATTAAGCTTTGTAAATCGTGTGCTTGATGGGTGCTAATGAGCACTGTGCGCCCTTGTTGTTCGGCACTGCTCATAATGCGTTTAAATTGGTCGCGGCCAATAATATCCAACCCGTTTGTGGGTTCATCCATCACCAATAACGGCGTGTGGGAGGCCAAAGCAAAGGCCATGACGGATTTTTTCTTTTGCCCAAGGCTCATGGCTTGAAAACGTGTATCGAATTTCAGTTCAAATAAATCACAATAACGCTGGAAATCCGCAGCGGAAAAACGTGGATAAAAAGGTGCGTGGGAATTTTGGAGTGCTTTAAGTGTAATGTTGGGCAGGTGGAATTCCTCTGGCACCATATAAATTTGTTCTAAAAAACCCGGCAATCGCGCGGCAGGTGTGTAACCCAGCACGTTAATGTGCCCCTGGGTGGGAAATAACAGGCCGGTCAGTAATTTTAATAGCGTGGATTTACCACTGCCATTGCGGCCAAATAAACCGTACACACCAGGGCTTGTAATATCCAAATTTAAACCCTGATAAAGCGGTACGCGGGTGTAGCCAAATTCTAGGTTGTTAAGGTGAATCATCCGAGGCTCTGGGTGTGTTGTGAGGGCTAACGCAGCTGATGCGCGGTGTGTTTTGCAGTATAGGGTGCGCGCGAAGTTAGGAAAATAGGGAAAGAGCGCTTCGGCTAATAACGGTGATTATTTAATTGGGATCTCTCCTGAAAAAACACTAAAGCGGCTGCACCTTAATAATTAATCCAAAAATCGGGTGATCCACATAAGTCACCACGCCCGGTTTTAATGTTTGTTTAAAGGCAAACGGCACCGCAAGGGTGGCAAAAAAACCTTCTGTTTTTGCCGCGCTTACATTACCCAATTCCGGTGGCAGTGGGACTGTAATGGGGTTGGTGATGGGGTGGCCGTTGTCGGGCATAAATTGGGCGTACCACAGCGTGCTATTTAATTGCAGGGTTTTATCTGCGCTTAATTGCAAGGTGCCTGCTAATTCTGGCCAGGGGCCAAAGCGGGCGCCACCGGCTAGGGCAACGTTTATCGGGTTCAAGCCAATGGGTTGCAACCAGGCTTGATGCAATAAAACGCGCATTTGTTTGGAGCGCTCAAGGCTTGTGGCTTGGGGTTTTAGGCTGAGTTCGCCGCTATTTAACAGGGTAAATGCGGGGGATGTTTGGGCGTCGGCGGCATCCTGGGTTTTTAGTGTTTGTGTGTTTTCTAAATAGACTAAATTGCGCCCATCGGTGGTTTGGCTGGCGCCTAGTGTGCGCACTAAACCTTTGCGTTCAAAAATAATTAATTCCACCTGATACAGGCTTTGGGCTTGCGCCAGTGTGCTGATAAGGCTTGCCCAAAGCGCGGCAATTAATAAGCTATTTTTTTTCATACGTTAATCCCGCGCCCCAAGGGCTTTTAGGGTGTTTTCAGTGGTGATTAAGCGCTCTTGGCTGGTTTCCATATCGTAATTAAAACGTAAATGGTTGGCGCCATCGAATTTATAATGCTGGGGCTGGGATTGTACTAATTTAACCAATAATAATGGGTCTATATGTGTTTTGGGGCCAAATTCAATGCGCCCAAAGGCGCGGTTGGCTTCTATTTTTATTATGCCTAATTGCTCGCATTTAAAGCGCAAACTCGCCACCCGCAGCATATTTTTAGCAGGCTCCGGCAGCAGGCCAAAGCGGTCGATCATTTCCACCTGTAAATCCTTCAGCGCGTCTGAGCTTTCGGCGCTAGCGATGCGCTTGTACAAAATCAGCCGCGCATGCACATCCGGCAGGTAGTCGTCGGGAATGATGGCGGGCAGCCGCATATTAACTTCGGTACCGGTAGGCAATGGATCAGCAATATTCGGCGTCTTGCCGGCACGGATCGAGTTGACGGCCTTTTCCAGCATCTGCATATACAGCGTAAACCCAATGGTCTGGATCTGGCCGCTCTGGTCTTCACCTAACAGCTCGCCCGCGCCGCGAATTTCAAGGTCGTGCGTTGCCAG
>JBEGTZ010000052.1:0-3341 GCA_041179125.1 Pseudomonadota bacterium
CGTCATTCCCGCGAAGGCGGGAGCCGTCAGTCCAGCGAAGCTTATCTAGCTGTTCAAAATACCTAATGAAATCAAGAGCTGGCTTCCCGCCTTCGCGGGAATGACGGGGCAAAAATAAACACAATCTAATTCGTGCAAAGGTCTCAACTCGATAAATGCCATAAAAACACCGCAAAAAACCCAACCCAACCCACCAGTGCAAATACGCGCCAGAAGGTGAGGGGGTCGCGTTCTAGTAGTGGGCGTTCGCGTTGGGTGAGTAGGTTGGGGTTGGGGCGTTTTAGGTCGTGTAGCCATTCGCTTAGGCTTTCGTAGCGGCGGGTTGGGTCTATGTGTAGGGCTTTTTCGATGGTTTTATCCAGCCAAAAGGGTACCAGGGGGTTAATTTTGCAGGCTGATATATAGGTGAGTTTTTGCAGGGATTTTAAATCCATTGCGCTGCTGTAGGCGCTGCCGAAGGGCAGTTTTTGGGTGAGCATTTCGTAGAGTAAAACTCCGAGGGAAAACAGGTCTGAGCGCTCGCCTGCGTGTTGGCCCAGGCGGTATTCCGGGGCGGAATAATCCATGGTGCCTAAAATGGTGTCGCGCTCGAATGTGGAGCCCACCTCTTGAATGCCTGCAACCCAGCAGGAGCCGAAGTCCACAATAATGGCGCCGCGTTTGCCGATGATCACGTTGTCGGGTTTTAGGTCTTGGTGCAGGGTGTCTTTGCGGTGGAAGGCGCGCAGGCCTTTGATGAGCTGATCCACCAGTTCAATGGCGTCGGGAATGCCAAACGGGGCGCGCTCTTTGATGAGTTGGGTGAGTGTGGGGCCTTGGATGTATTCGGTGAGGTAATAGAGGCACGAGCGTGGGCTGGGCGGCTCTACTACGCGCACGACGTGGGCATTGTGAATGCGCGCGCCAATCCAGCTTTCGAGCACAAAACGTTCGATGTATACCGGGTCGTCTTCGTAGTTTACCGACGGGGTTTTCATCACCAGGGGTGTGCCTTCGCTGGTGTGGACTAAATAAACTTGGCTGCGCTCGGATTCATGCAGAATTTTTTTGATGGTTAGGCCGTCGAGTATGTGGCCGACTTGTAAAAAAGGCGGGAAGGGCAGACGGGATAATACGGTGACTGCATCGGCTTGTGAGGCGGTGCCTCGGGCTTCAATGCGGCATATTTGAATGCTGAGGTTGTCGGCGCTTTTGTTGGCGAGGGCTAATTCACACAGGCCGGTGGCTACGGATTCGAGGTCGTCGTAGGCGTCTTTGATGCATTGGGCGATGAGTTGTGGGTTGACGTAGTCGTGGATGCCATCGGTGGTGAGTACAAAAATATCGCCTATTTCCAGCTCATAAGAGCTCATGTCCACTTCTAAAACTGGGTCTGCGCCGAGTGCGCGGGTTAGGTAGGTGGTTTTTTCATCGACGCGTTGGGCGTGGTCGCGGGTAAGTTGTTCGATGCTGTTGCCGCGCAAACGGTAGATGCGGCTGTCGCCTACGTGGAAGCAAAACGCTTTGTCGCCTTTTAAAATCAGGCAGGAAAACGTAGTGAGGTGGCCTTCTTGCTTTAGCGAATTTTGGCTTTTGCCAAATAAATAGCGGTTTAGGCTTTGAATGACTTGATTGGCGGATTGCTGGGTGCGCCAGGTGTCGGGTGTGGCGTAGTAGTCGGATAAAAATCCGGCCACGGCGGTTTGGCTGGCCTCTTTACCTGCGAGGCTGCTGCTGACGCCGTCGGCGATGGCCAGGGCGATGCCTTTAACGGCCAGGGGGGTGCCTTCGGGAATGCGTGCGCCCAGGGTGTCTTGGTTTTCGCTTTTTTGGCCCGCATCGGAGTGCTGCGCTAAGCGCACGGAAAGGGTGGATTTTAGATGTTCCATAGGAGCCTCGGGCTGTGCAGCGGGCGGTGTTAAAAGTCGAATTCGGGGTGCAGTGTGTCGGAGAGTATGCGCCGCCATGCGGCGACGTTGGCGGGGCCATTTTGCCGCAGCATGGTATTGCGGATCAGGCGGCCCGGCCAGGTTTTGCCTTTGTTGGCCAGCTCAATTAAGCGTTCGGATTCCTCTACAACCCAATTGATGCGGGGGAAGCGTTGCTCGTGGTACATCTGCAAGGCGTCGTCAACGGGAAAGCGTGTGATGAGATCGGCCAGTAAATTGGCGTCTTCAAGCGACATGCCAACCCCTTGTTGAAGTACCGGTGGGCAGCCGTGTAGGGCATCGCCAATGAGTACGGTGCGGCCTTCAAAGCAGCGGGTAACGTTAACGCTTTCCAGTGTGCTAACAACAAATTTGCTGTCGTTGCTGAGTGACGAGACGATATTTTTTACCGGCTCGCAGTAGTGGCTAAAGAGGGTTTGTAGTGTGGGGGCGGCGGGTAAATTGCGCCATTGGCTGAAGGGGTCGCTTATTTGTGCGTAGCAATAACTTTTGTTTGGCCCCATTGGGTAGAGCATAAAAGAGTCGTCATTGCCCAGGTAATACGTGGGGTGTGTGTCGCGCTCGGGGTGTTCGGCAATAAAGCGCCAACTGGTTACGCCTAGGGTTTTGGGTTTTGAATTTTTGAAGGTGAGCTGGCGGGTTGTTGAGTGCAGGCCGTCTGCGGCGACGACTAAATCGAAAAACTCATGGCGCGAGCTGTGGTTGATGTGGACCCACAAGCCGCCTTCTGTCTCGCTGAGTTTGGTCACTTGGCTGCTAAAACAGACGGCGTTGGACATGCCGTATTGCAGTAATTCCATTAAACGCTGACGGGGTAAGGCTACGAATTCGGCTTTGTTTAAGGGTGGCTCGCCCAGGGAGGCGGTGGTGATAGTGGTGCCATTACTTTTGGCGTATTCGATGAGGTTAACCGTGTGGGAGGCGTTCATCAGGCGGTCGTAAAGGCCGAGCCGGTGCATTTGCACCACAGCATTGGCCGGTAAACAAATGCCGCCGCCGCCGGTGGGGAAATGCGAATCGCGTTCGATGATGGTGACTTTGACATTGGTGTTGGTCAGCCTGCGCGCGAGCGCCAAGCCTGAGATACCTGCACCTACAATCAAAATTTTAATCATGCTCTAACGGAATCTTATTTTAATAACCGGAATAGTAACGGATTTTGGTTCTGGGCTGCCAGGTTTCTGGGTTAATAGGTTTTGGGTGTTAGTGATTATGTGGTTTGAGCGCGAGGGTGGACACCAAATCATCCAGCCAGGCGTTAATGAGATTTAAACGTTTTTTCCCGCCCAGTTCATTCCAATAAACACCTATGCCCAGCGATGTAGCTTCAATACCAATAATTCCTTCGGGCAAGGATTCCAAATGATTTTTAAGCGTGTGGCCGATGGTGTCACCGGGGGTGGGTTGTTGGAA
>JBEGTZ010000053.1:0-2997 GCA_041179125.1 Pseudomonadota bacterium
GGTGGGTGAGGGGCATTATCCTACATATATCCGTCGAATGTTTGTTTCGTGCAAAGCTCTCATATGTATATTTCTCAAACGTTATTTTTTCAATTATCGGGTGGATTTTATTCGGTAAAGCTTATTGTCGGTTAATCCTAGCTCGTAGGGTGGGCAACTTGTTGCCCACCTTTAGGATTCATGCCTTATTTTTGCAACCATACCCAAAATGGCTGAGCAAGCAAGCCTTCACACCTTACAACGGTTAATTCGGACTGACATAGCCGTAGGTTGGGGTGATAACCCCAGCATCCCAGCCATCCGCGAGCATAAAACTCGTCATAAATAACGCAGAGTTTTAATGTGCGCTCATCGTGGGATGGAATGTTGGCGTTAGCGTTGCCAAACCACAACGTACTGTCAGAAAAGTAAAATCCAATATCGGTTCAGACCATCTTTATATTGGTAAAGACGCAGACGGCGCGGCCCATGTCTTTGTGGTGGATTCCAAATAAATTGATGGCAGTTTCACGTTGGGCAAGCCGAATAGCGGTTTACAATTAAGTGATGGTTGGATTGAAAATGTCAGGTCAAAATTACCCCCTGACTCCCCTGCGAGACAGGCTCTTGATGCTGCTAGTAAAAATGGTCAACCCATCCACAAAGCGGTCGCTGGCATCGATCACGCTGATGGGCAATTTAAATTTATTCCCGTGGCTCCGCCAAGTCTGCCTTAAGGAGGCAATTTATGGCTAGTTATGAAGATTTTTTAGCAGAAGAACTAAAGCGCATTGGCTCACTAGAGAGCAGAAATACTGCCATAGGCGAGTCCATCACGATTTACCATCGTCGTATCAAAGAAGAAACTTTTGTGCGTCTGGATGGATTGATCGGCACCTTAGAACTAGAACTGATAGAAAAAAGCCTGATTACAGCCTTCGCACATCATGATTTCCCAAGTGCCATGAACAGTTTTTATTATTCACTATTAGCGCGCATCATTCGTTTGCATAACACGCCCCGAGGCACTTCGGCTTGTGCGGCTGGCATGAAGGATGTTTTGTTGGCGTTGCTAGTGAATAATAAAACCCTGCTGCACTGGATGAGCCAATACTACTTGCCATTTTTTGAACAAATTGGTGGGCGTGCGTGGTATCAAAAGCCGTATACCTACCACCATTTGTGTTTAATGGTGCGTTTGGCTTTACAGCAGGATTGGCCTTTGTTGGCCCATTTTTGCCGCGAAGCCTTAGCCGCGCCAGTTCCCAGCAAAAATAAATCCTACGTAACGGATTACCGCTTTTTTATGGCGTTGGCCACACAAGACGAAGCGCTTTTGCAGCAACATTTTGCGGAAATCGCCAAGCCTAAGTTTTTTTTAAAACGCCAAACATCCGATTTTGGTGAGTGGAGTATTTTAGGCAGTTATATGGCCTGCTACCCCATGTTGTATTTTAAATTGGCACAAATGGCAGGCTACGCGCTAACACCGCCCAGTATTCCTTGGTTCCCTGAGGCGCTGCTTCCCCCCACGCCTGCATTTATACCTCGCTATGAAGGTTTAGAGTTTTTGGAGGCGTTTGATTTATTTAAACCTTTTGATGACGGTTTATACCCCTCCTTGCCTTATTCCCTAGTACCGCTCACCCCCCGCCCAATAGGCCAGCCTCCTGTGACATTCGTGCAAGTGCAACATGCAATCAAGGGGGCTGAGACATTGAAATAGTTCGTAGTGCGTAGGGTGGGCAACTTGTTGCCCACCTTTAGGATTCACGCCTTATTTTTGCAACCATACCCAAAATGGTGGGCAAGCAAGCCTTCACACCCTACAAAGCTAATACCCAATAATTCAACCGCAACACATACCCCCCAACACCTCACATAAAAAACACAAAACCCCAACCACCTCACACTGCACACTTATTAACAATTTCCCCAAATAGATACTGCTAGGATGCTTTAGCCCGGCCAATGGCTGTGGCCCCTTCATTAACATTCTCGGAGCTACCTATGCGTATCCCAAAATTTATCACTGCAACGGCTGCGGCCCTGCTGCTTTCGCCACTGAGCCAGGCCGATGTGGCCCAGGTTGTTGATATGAATGTACTCAGCGGCGAGTACACCATTACGCCCGCCCGCTGCCCGCCCAAAACCTGCATCATCACCCAGGGTAAGTTTTCCGGCTCGCTGACCGCTACCATTGTGGCGGATAAGGTGTTTTTTTCTAACATGAAAATCAAAAGTGCCGATGATTTCCAACTGCCTGCCGACCCATATACCCCAGGCCAAAGTGGCGCCACGTCGGATGCTAAATTTAATTTTGATGGTAAAACGCTGGATGTAAAAGGCGTTATGGATTCCCGCGCTTTTGATGGCCCGCTGATTAATTATTCATTCACCGCACAAAAAATTGCTGAAGTAGTAGACGCCCCATTTAACCCGCAAGGTTATTATTTGGCGCGCCAGGATTACCGCAAATGTGCCTCGCCCATGTGTGGCGGTATGTTTGTTAAAAGCGTGAATAATTCCTACACCGAATGTGCCGACGGCAAGCGCGCTAAAGAGTGTTACGTAGCAGAAGAAAACTACAAAAAATTGGGGTTCGATCCTTTCTCGGCCAACCCATCAGGCACGTCAAATACTCAATTATTGCTGCGCGGGCATTTAGGTAAAAGCAGCACGCCCAACGTTGGCAAGCTCGGTGTATTTACCGCCCTGGCCGCCTACCGCCCCGCTAACGATGCCGAACCCACCGGCACCTTTTTTGGGTTAGAAGACCGAGGCATTCGTTGCATTACCACACCGTGTTTTTCATTGTACGAATACACACTCAACAGCCGTCAAAAACGCACTATTTCTAACTTTGATTTTTCCGGCATTAAAACCGGAGAGAAAGACTTAGCCCAGGCCTATTTATTATTGGGTGAAGGTGAGGTGCTGCCTGTGGCGGGTGTGAACAAACGCGTGCGTGAATTAAATGGTTCCGGCATTAATTTAGTGGCTAATCAATTTTATTTG
>JBEGTZ010000054.1:0-29239 GCA_041179125.1 Pseudomonadota bacterium
ACGAAAATAACGAAGCGAGCACGCGAAAAGTGGATTTCCGCGAGGTGCCCTCAAGAATAGTTTTTAGAATCGATCCCCCACCTCAACCCAGCACGCCTCATCACATTCATACACCGCATTAACACCAAACGCAGGAGCACGGGGTTGATTGGGCATGGGGTTTAAACGGGCCAGGGTGTTGATAGGCACGGCATTGGGGGTAAATGTACCCAGGTCAGGATCCACCGTAATCACACTGCAACGCTGGCAATGGTCCACCAAGCGCAGCTGCCAGGCGGCCTGGCCTAAGCTTGTCAGCTGGTGTTCGGCAAAAGGGGCCAGCCCGTCAAGCCAGATATTGGCGCGAAACCGGCGCGCATCCATCAGCCCCAAATTCTCCTGCGCCAAGGCAGTATTCAGCGCCGCTAGGGAGGCGGTGCTGGCCACCAGATAAGGTGCGGCATCGGCAAAGTGGGTACTGCTTTGCGGGCCAAAACGTTTTAGCAGCGTCGGGCGCTCGCAAGCAAGGCTCACCAATTGTAGGTTTTCACCGGGAAATACACGGTTCAACCATTGGTTGATCGCATCACTACACACCTGCACCTGCACCGGTGTGCGCCACACCAGGCAGGTGATTTCGGGCGCGTCGCTAGGCGCAAGCGCAAGAGTAATCGCATCGTGTCCCTGCGCGCTTAAGCACAGAGCGTCACCGATCAGCTCCGGTTGCAGGCGCGCAAGGCCCGGCAATTGGCGCTGGGTAATCATCTGTTGTTGCGCGTTTATTAACATCCACTGCCGGTCAAACAGGTAGTGCTCACCCAAAGTAATAGCCAGCCCCCTGGAGGTGAGCAGTGCCCGGCGCAGGCTAAAGCCGCCAAGAGCTTTGACCGGATAAATATTAAGTGCGTGTATTTCCAAAATACTTAATTCCTATTCTCAGACGACGCGTGTTGATCCGGCGGGTTGTGCTGTTTGAAAGCCTCTGCCTGTTCTGGTGTTGCCGGGGTTTGGTGACGGGATTTGTATTCGCCATAGGGCATACCGTAAATCAATTCCCTCGCCTGCTCTTGGTTCAGCGCCTGCCCATCTTCCAGCGCCGCCTCTTGGTACCACTTGGACAGGCAATTGCGACAAAAACCCGCCAAATTCATCAGGTCGATATTTTGCACCTCAGGACGAGCCTGTAGGTGTTCCACTAAACGGCGAAAAGCCGCAGCTTGTAAGTGTTCAGACATAAATCTACTCCTCGGATTTTATTTTTGCGGCGTGTCGAAAGCCAAGGCCGAAAGCTCCGCATAATAAGGGCTAGACATTAATAAATCTTCATGGCTTCCTTGCGCCACCACCTCGCCTTGGCGCAAAACATAAATACAGTCCGCATCAATCACGGTGGAAAGCCGATGAGCGATAACCAAACAGGTGCGGTTTTGTTTTAACGCATCCAACGCCTGCTGAATTAAATGTTCGCTTTTATTATCCACAGCGGAGGTCGCTTCATCGAGCAACAGAATGGGTGCATTTTTTAAAAAAGCCCGCGCCATAGTTAAACGCTGGCGCTCGCCGCCACTTAACCGGTTGCCCCGCTCGCCCACCTGGCTATCAAGCCCCTCCGGCAAACGCGCTACAAATTCATCAGCACAGGCTAATTTAAGGGCATGCCATAATTCTTCATCCGTGGCAGAAGGTTTTCCTAACAATAAATTCTGCCGAATATCGGTGGCGAATAAAAAAGCATCTTGTGTGACATAGGCAATATTTGCGCGCAAATTCGCTTTGGCGATGGATTCTATCGGCAGCCCATCCAATGTAATCGTGCCGCTATTGGCGGTATAAAAACGGGTAATTAATTGGAAAATAGTACTCTTACCGCTGCCGGTAGCCCCTACAAACGCCACCGTTTGATAGGGTTTAATGTGAATATTAAGCCCTTGCACAATAGGCCGCTGGGGCTGGTAAGCAAAACCCACCTGCTGAAATTCAATCGCGCCCTGTAATTTTTCTGGGTGCTCCCCTGCCTGTAAATTCTCCTCACCGTCTTGGTCTAACACCGCAAATACCCGCTGCGCAGAGGCAAGGCCGGACACCATCATCTGGTTAACACCATGCAAGCGCGCAATAGGCTCGTAGAGCATATTAACCAACAAAACAAATGCCAATAATTGGCCCGGCGTGAGCGGATGCTCTTGGCTTTGTATACACCAATGGGCGCCAACTAACATCACCAATACCAACCCCATTTTGCCCAGCAGTGTCATCAGCGGAGAATACAAAGCCGCTGCCGCCATTAATTTTTTTTGGATTGCCTGTAAATTGCGGCTGGTTTGATTAAAACGTACCTGTTGCGGCTCTTCAAAAACATAACTTTTAATTTGCCGAATACCCGCCAACGTATCAAACAACATTCCGTGCATGGTGCTGGTTGCGCTGCGCGCTTGTAATTCTCTTGGCGCCAATAATTTTGCGTAAATCCAACCGCCAGCAGCAATTAAAGGGGTTGGAATTAATACCACCCAGGTGAGCGCAACATGGGTATGAAACATCACCACCAGCGCCATAATAATTTGTAAAACAGCCGTTAAACCCTGCTCAATCCCCTCTAAAACAACGCGCTGAGTGGCAGGAACATCATCGGCCATGCGGGTAAAAATATCGCCGGTACTTTGTTGGTCAAACCAACGCAACTCCATGTGGCTTATCTTGCGATGTAATTGGCCGCGCAAATCAAACACCATGATTTGTTCAAATGCGCTATTAACGCGTGTGCGGAAATAAAACAACAACTCAATCGCTAAAAAAGCACCAAACATCATTAAAGCCGCAGGAATAATCTGCTCGTGGCGTTTATTCGGAATAATATCGTCAAAAAACCATTGCGTAACACTCGGGAACACAGGCAATAACAAAGTGCCGGTAACAGCAAGGCTGACTTGTAATAACGCCATGCGCCAATGGTGGCGCGCAAAAGATAAGACGCGCCGCAATGCAGATGACGACTGCGGCGGCACAGAAAGAGCAGGTGTTGCGGGGGGCATAGAGGGCCTTAAAATAAAAAATTAATAATCCAAACGCATTCCCAGCGCCCAACTGCGCCCCGCTTCAGGGAAACCTAAAGCGTTACCCTGCGGCGCACCAGGTTTGCTGGTGGAAGTAAAAGAAACAATATTGCGGTAATAATCTCGGTCGGTGATATTGTACATTCCCGCCGTTAAACTCCAGTCAGAACCCACCGCCCATTCGCCAACCAAATCAAAAGTATGGTAAGCCTGCTGGGTGACATTAGGCGCTTCAAATTGATTAAACGCGGTTTCTGATTGGAAATGATGCAACAAACTTACGCTAAACATTTTTTTATTCAAATGGCCTGAGTAGGTAAATTTCTGATTAATATCCCACTCTGGAGCATAGGGCATTTGATTGCCCGACACATCCACCGGCTGCCCATTAATGGATGAAATAAAATGCTCATAAGTGGCATGTAGCCAAGCAAAACCCAACTGGTAATTAAAAAACATAGTTGGGTACAGAGTAAAAGTGCCTTCAATACCAAATATTTTAGCAGAGGCGGCATTGTTAATAGCCGTTACACCGCGCTCATAGGTCAGCACTTGCAAATCGTTATAATCATAATAAAAAGCAGACAAACTCCAAGCGCTGCTTTCTTGGATATATTTGCGGCCTAACTCATAACTAATCACTTCTTCAGGATCAAAACTATTGGCCGTACTTAACGAGTTCGAGCCACCGGATTTAAACCCTTCGGTAATACTTAAATAATCGGTTGTGGTCTCTGTGTCATTGCGCTGCGTGTGGCTGAGTACCACCTGCGGCGATAACTGATTAAAGCGCTCATTGCGATCAACAGAATGAGGCCGGCTTAAATTTGCCGTGGGTGATTGCAAACCTAAAAGATCCCCCGTAGCAAAAATTCGGTTGGTATCTTGGCGTTTCTCGTGGGTATTACGCACGCCCAATTTCGCCGACCATGAAGGCATAAAATGCCAATTTATTTCGCCATAAAGGCTGTGCGCGAGTGTTGAGGCATCCGCCAGAATGATAGATGACGTATCGCGTGGATATTGTATTAACACCACATCCAATTGTGGCGTTTCCCTCAACGCATAAAACCCCGCCAGCCAATCAAAGGTGCCTTGGGTGTGAGATAACAGGCGGATTTCGTGCGACATTTGTTTTTGCCGATTAAAAAAACCGCTTTCCGTTATGGCCGCTGCGGTGCCATCGGTATTAAACAAATACCCCGATTCCAGCCTGCGGTAAGCACTAATCACCTGTACATCTGCAAAATCCAATTCGCCATTTAAGCGCCAATCTACCGCCCAGGTTTTATAATCACTAAACGATGCCACGTTGTTTTCAGTGGCATGAAAGTCCGCCAGTGGATACACCCCCTGCAATTCCGCCAACCCCAAATGGTCGTTAGGGCGAATGGAAAAACCGTGGTTATTATTTTGGAAATACTCCACATTAATACGGCTTTCCCAATGCGTATTAAATTGATAAGCCAATTGTGTCCGCGCACCAAACGCGTGCTGATCATCAATTTTTCCACCTGGGTTGCTCAGGTTATCCGTAAATCCATCATTTACCAAAGAAAACACACTCACGCGGGCCGCCAGTTTGTCACCCAAGGGTTGGTTGGCCACAGCCTCTAACCGGCGCTCATTAAATGCCCCCACACCCACCAAAACCTGCCGGTAAACCTGTTTGAATTCCGCCTGATTATGCGCAAGGTTTACAACCCCGCCGGTAGCATTGCGCCCATATAAAGCGCCTTGCGGCCCTTTGAGCAATTCAACGCGTTTCATATCCCAAAAATAACCCAAGGTCATTTCAGGGCGCGATAAATACACATCATCAAGGTAAACCGCCGTACTCGCATCCGCAGAAATACTGGTAAGCGAACTGCCAATTCCGCGCACATAACTGCTGGCCACATCACCCACGCGGCCATAAACATATCCAGGAGCAACATCCGCCAAATGTGACAGATTAAAAATACCCTCTTCTGTGATGCGTCGCTCAGTTAACACGTCCAAACTGGCGGGAACATCCACCCACACTTGTTCGCGTCGCTGAGCGGTAACAGAAATGTGTAATAATTCCTCTAGACTCAACTCAGAAAGCGCGTCAATATCCTCACCCATAACCCAAGGAGAATACGCCAGCACCCAACAGGCTATAAACAACATGTTCATCAGAGGCATTTTGGAGCGTGGTGTGGGCATAAAGAGTTTGCCAGTTTAGGTTGATGAATTCAGTTATTGTGTTGCAGGCCTAAAAATTGGGAATATTAAAGCTTAGGTGCTACATCCTTAAATTATTAAGGACACCTCTAGAAATTCAATTTTCACACGGAAGTGGAGAATTTAAGCAGTATAAATAACCTACGGAGTACAAAAATATCAATTCGCACCCAAGATGTGTATTTACTTAAAGAACAGATCAACCATAGTACGCCAATAGTACGTGTTTACCACCTTATATTTAATACATCGCCACTATTGAGCGCACCATTAGAACCACGCGGGAGAATATTGTGACACCACGAGTATCGTGGTCCATCAAACAAAGCTGTATTTTAGCGTTCGGCCTTGCGTTACTCACATCAAGGCCTACAGCAAGCCCCCAGGTGATTTCATCCGAATTATCGCTGCGTGTTGCTTTTGTTTTTAATATTGCCAAATTCATTGAGTGGCCCGATGTCGCCAGCAGAATTACTATTTGCGCAGCCAACAGCCTGCCCGATACTCAAGCAGCCCTGAATCAATTAAACGGTAAATCCCTGCACGGCAAAACAATAAAAATAAATTTCCTATCCGCCCAGCAAATACACGCGCATCAACTCGATGAATGCCAGCTGTTATACCAAGAAATCGGCAGTGATTTAGTATTAAATCGCCCGCTGCCCTTAAATACCGTATTTATCCGCGACCGCGCCAGCACGTCGAATATTCCCTCATCCGTTGTGCTTTGGTTGGGCGCAGACGGTCGTTTAAATTTTTCTGTAAATAGCATTTTTCTGAAATCAACCAATGTCAAAGTGAGCAGTCAATTATTAAAGCTAGCCAAACCTCAACGAGAGTGACGGTAAATGTATGACCTATTCACACCCATTTGCACACCGCATTGCACGCTTGGTGACGGCATTGGTATTTATTACCATTGTAATCAACACACTCATTAACTTAGGGCTGGCCTACCAAAAAGTTACAACGCAGGTTTATCAGCAAATTGAACTCTTAGCCAAAGCCACGGCATTTAATTTGGCGGCAGCAGGGGAATTTTCCGATGCCGATGCCGCAGCCAAAACGCTCGAAGCGCTGCGCGTGGATAACAAAATTTTATCTGCCGAATTTAAACTCACCGACGGTAAATTGCTGAGCAGTTTTGGCCCGCCCATTACGCCCATTCCCCAGCGTACAGTGCGCACCAACGTTACCTGGAATGATGCCCACATCGGCGAATTAACACTGAGTTTTAGTTTAGCCGAAGAACAAAAAGCGCTGCTTCGCTCGCTCATGCTGTCTATCGGTTTATTGGTATTTATTGTGGCTTTGGCCGGTTATTTTTCCGTGCAATACACGCGGTCATTAACACGCCCCCTGCGCGAATTAACCGCCACTGCCGAGCGTGTTGAACAGTTAGGCGATATGAGCCTGCGCGCACCGATGAGCCAAACCGGCGACGAAGTGGCGCACCTCGCCATTCGATTTAACGCCATGATGGATCGCCTTCAACAGCAGGAATTAAACCTGCGCCAACACCACGAAACACTCGAACAAAAAGTAGCTGAACGCACACAGCAATTACAAGAACAAACCCTAAAAGCGCAAGCCGCCAGTAATGCCAAAAGTGAATTTTTAGCAGTGATGAGCCATGAAATTCGCACGCCAATTAACGGTGTATTAGGCATGGCAAGTTTATTGTTAAATTCATCGCTGGATCATGTGCAACACCGCTACGCACAAACCGCCATGCGCTCAGCAGAAGATTTACTCATTATTATTAATGATATTTTAGACTTTTCAAAAATTGAAGCGGGCAAATTAGAATTAGACATGCGCAGCTTTAATATCAACCAATTACTTGAAGAATTAATGGATCGCTATGCGAGTATTGCCCACAGCAAAAACGTTGAATTACTCTGCGACAGCCCATTGCCGCCCTTAGCCATTGAAAGTGATGCGCTAAGGCTTGGCCAGGTACTCACCAATTTATTAAGTAATGCTATTAAATTTACCCATGAAGGCGAAGTGGTATTACGTGTTAATCCAATTAATGAAACAGAACAGCGCATAACACTTAATTTTGCCGTGCAAGATACCGGTATTGGTATGAGCGATGAACAAATGCAAAAATTGTTCAGCGCATTTAGCCAAGCCGATTCCAGCACCACCCGCCAATACGGCGGCACAGGTTTAGGCTTGGCTATTTCGCAGCGTATTGTTAATTTAATGGGCAGCGCCATTACCGTTACCAGCAAGCCGGGGCGCGGCGCAAAATTTGAATTTGCGTTGGAATTCAAAAAAACGGCTGTTTACCATTATCCAGATCACTCAGCACAACTGCGCACACTTCACTTGCTGGTCGTGGATGATAATAAAACCAATTTGCAAATATTGGCCGCATGGCTCACCGATTGGCAGGTTTATGCACATTATTGCGAAAGTGTTGCCGAAGCACGCAGCTACATGGAATCGCTGCACAGCAAGCAAAAAATTGATGCGGTGATCACCGACTGGTTAATGCCAAAAGAATCCGGGCAAGCCCTGGTGGAATTTATTCAATACCATCCACACTACGCCAAAATTCCTATTTTTATTTTTAGTTCGGCGGGCTTACCGGTGTTGCTGCCCCAAGCAGACTCTATTTTTTCGCTGCCCAAACCCGTCAAGCAGGGTGATTTGTTTCAAATGTTGCTAAAGCTAATTGGAAGAAACCACAGCACCTATGCCAACCACCCACAAGAAAAATTCTTTGCAGCCCCCTCACACGTTTTAGCCTCCGCAACCAAAAAATTTAGCGGGCATGTTTTATTGGTGGAAGATAACTTAGTAAACCAAGAAGTCGCCATTGCCATGCTGCGCCAATTGGGCATTTCACCACGGCTTGCCATGCACGGCGAAGAAGCCGCGCATATTTTTAAAGAGCAACATTTTGATTTAATTTTAATGGACTGCCAAATGCCAATAATGGATGGTTTTGAAGTCACGCAACTGATTCGCGAGTACGAACAGAGCACCGGCAAAAAAACTACGCCTATTGTGGCCCTAACGGCCAATGCCATTGTGGGCGACAAAGAACACTGCCTCGCCAGCGGCATGGATGATTACCTGAGCAAGCCATTTGACATGGACCAACTAGCCATCATGCTTGCGCGCTGGCTGCCAGAAAAAATAGCACACGATCTTGCCATTGTGCCTGCGCGCCAATTACCCTCATTGGATATAAAAACATTAGATACCATCCGGGATATTCAGCCGGATTTATTAAAAAAAATAGTGCTGCTATTTGACCAAACAGCGCCTGGCATCATTGAGCAAATGAGCGAAGCTTATAACACGCAGCAAAATGAAGTGTTTTTTAAATCCGCACACTCGTTAAAAAATAGTGCTGCAAATTTAGGCATGATAGAGCTTACAGACTTATGTAGAACACTGGAGGTAATTGGCAGGAATAATCAACTGAGTGATGCAGCGCCTTTTATGAATCAGCTTCACCCCATGTACTGTGATTATCTAACTCTTATCCACCAATATTTAAAGGAACACCCTTATGCTTGAACACACTGCATTGCGTGTTTTAGTAGTAGAAGACGACCAAGACACCATTCTTTTAATGCAAGCCACTTTAATTAATGCCGGTTATTGCGTCGATATAAGCTCCGATTACCAATCGGCTATTAAAGCGCTGCAAAACAATGATTACGCCATCATTATCCTGGACATCATTCTGCCCGACGGTAACGGTTTTGATATTTGCCGCAGCATACGCAACTTAGAACACCTGGCAGAAACACCGGTATTAATCGCCACCGGGCTAGATGATTTAACCTCCATTCAACGGGGATACGATGCCGGTGCCACGGATTTTATCACCAAACCTATTAACTGGGGCACGCTGCCTTTTCGCATTCAATACATATTGGGCGAACGTGAAACCCGTGGCCGTTTATCCGTAAGCGAAAGCAAAACACACGCATTATTGTTTTGTATGCCGGATACCATTATTCGCTTGTGTTTTGACGGTAAAGTTATTGATTTTCAAGCCAGCCGCAGCGATGACGCTATATCCGAAGCGCTAGAAAAAAGAAAAATTATTTCCAATCCTTATTTATTACCCGAAATATTCTCAGCATTAATGCCTGCCTTATTAGAAGTGCAGCAATCGGAATTTAGCCAACCCATAGAATTTCAATGGTCGCCCGACACTGCGCAGGAATTATATTGGGAAGCGCGTGTTTTTAAGCGCAATGAAAAAGAAGCCATTGTTATCGTGCGCGATATTACCGCTCGTCGCAGGCAAGATTTACAACTTCGCCTGTGGGCGAAAGTGTTTGAAAATGGCAATGAAGCAATTTTAATTACAGACAGCGCATATAAAATAGTATCGGTAAACTTGGCATTTACCAAAATTACGGGCTTTAACGAAGACGAAGTATTACATGCAGATGCATATCAAATTGGCGCTAAAATACATACACATGGGTTTTTCCGCAATTTAGTTTGGCTGGTAAAAGAAAATGGCAGCTGGCAAGGCGAACTGCAAACGCACAAAAAAAATGGCGAAAAATTTACCGCCTGGTATTCAATAGCCACCATCAAAAATGCTCAGGGTGAAGCGGACAACTATATTTGCCTGTTTTCAGATATTACAGAAACCAAACGCTCGCAACAAAAAATAGAACATCTGGCACACCACGATATTCTTACCGATTTACCCAACCGCTTATTGCTCCACGACCGCCTTGAAATGGCTATTTCCACCGCCAAACGCCAAAACGAAAAAATTGGCGTTTTGTTTGTTGACCTTGATCGTTTTAAAAATATTAACGATTCATTGGGGCATGATGCAGGCGACAAAGTATTAAAACTGGCCGCCCATCGTTTGCGCAGTTTGGTAAGAACGGTTGATACGGTAGCGCGTTTAGGTGGCGATGAATTCGTGATAGTACTGCCCAATATTCACGATGAAAATGACGTAGGTGAAATTACGCAAAAATTATGTTTGCGAATGAGCATACCCTACAAAATAGAAAACTTAGACCTGCATTTAACACCCAGCATTGGGGTTTCGTTATACCCCAGTGATGGCGCGACTCCGCAGGAATTAATTAAAAATGCGGATGCCGCCATGTACTTGGCAAAAGAACAGGGCCGTAATAATTTCCAGTTTTACAAACCCGCACTCAATGCCCGCACGCTGGACCGTTTACGTTTAGAAAGCGACCTGCGGCAATCCATATTAGAAAACCAATTCCAGCTTTATTTCCAGCCGCAGGTTGATGCACTCACTTTACGCGTTATTGGTGCCGAAGCACTTATCCGCTGGAATCATCCCCGGCGCGGGCTGGTGCCGCCCAATGATTTTATTTCTATTGCTGAGGAAACAGGTTTAATTATTTCGCTGGGGGAATGGGTTATCGCGGAAGCTGCGCGCAGCATTTTGGAATGGCGCCAATTGTGCGACCAGCACTTAGTTATTAGCGTTAATATATCAACCATACAATTTCGCCAGGCTAATTTCGCTGAACGGGTACGTAGCCTGCTCGGTGCAATGGGGGTTGCGCCGCATTATTTTGAGCTGGAAATTACGGAATCCACATTAATGCACGATATGCCATCATCTATTGCGCAACTTAAAACCCTGCGCGAGGCTGGGTTTCGTATTGCCATTGACGATTTTGGTACTGGATTTTCATCGTTAAATTATTTGCGCCACTTGCCTATTGATATATTAAAAATAGACCAATCATTTGTGCGCGATATGATGGGGGACGATGCCTCCAAAGCCATCGTAAAAACCATTATTAACCTAGCGGAATCCTTAGGTAAAACCACCGTCGCAGAAGGGGTAGAAACCGAGCAACAATTACATTTATTAACACAAATGGGGTGCAATCTTATCCAGGGGTACCATATTGAAAAACCGCTCCCCCCTTCGGAGTTTAAATCACGCCTGGAACATTGGAAAAAATCTAACTGGTGCCATAGGCCGATAAACGTTTAAGCATAAAATTCATTCCAACGGCAAGCAGTTATCATTCACCGGCGATTTAAGCACAAAAGATGAATGCACTCCTGTAATGCCCTCAATAGGTGTTAGTTTATTTAATAAAAAATGTTGGTAGGCATCCATGTCTTTTACGATGACTTTAAGGAAATAATCCGCCTGCTGGCCGGTAATTAAATGGCATTCCAACACCTCGGGCAAGCGGGTTATTTTCTTTTCAAACCCGGAAAACCGCTCCGGCGTGTGTTTGTCGAGGCTGATTTGAATAAATGCCATCAGGCTTAACCCGAGCTTACGGGCATTTAATTTTGCACCATAACCATCAATAAACCCCGCCTCCTCAAGTGCCCGCAAACGGCGCAAACAGGGTGACGGCGACAACCCGATCGCATCGGCCAACTCCTGATTGCTGATACGGCCCTGCTGCTGTAAGGTATTTAATATAGCTTTATCAAATTTATCCACGGCAGATTATTGCTCATTTAACAGTTATTAAACATATTTATGCTTAAGTTAAGCCATATCATGGAAATTAAGCAAGTAAAATGCGCTGCCAAACTACTATACTAATCCCAATACAGAATATTTGGAGCGTGCATCATGTTAAAACAGCCCATACAAAAATATACAACGTTTAAAGGTGTACCCTTGCCCGACCGCCAATGGCCCAGCCGCAGCATAACCCAGCCACCCATTTGGATGAGCACCGATTTGCGCGACGGCAACCAAGCCTTGATGGATCCGATGAATTGCGCCACTAAATTGCGTTTTTTTAAACAATTAATCGCTATGGGGTTTAAAGAAATTGAAATCGGGTTTCCGTCCGCATCACAAACCGATTGGGATTTTGCACGCCTTTTAATTGAAGAAGACATTATTCCCGAAGACGTAACTATTGAGGTATTAACTCAAGCGCGGCTTGATTTAATCGAAAAAACCATAGCCTCTGTGGCGGGCGCCAAACGGGTTATTGTGCATTTATATAATCCATTGGCGCCTGCATTTCGCAGCATTGTTTACAATACGGACAAGGCCGGTGCAAAAAATATTGCCGAACAAGGCACCCGCTGGGTAAAAGAAATTACCGCTCGCCACCCAGAAACGCACTGGATTTATCAATATTCTCCTGAAGTGTTTTCAAGTACTGAAATCGAATTTTCCAAAGAAGTATGCGATGCAGTAAGTGCTATTTGGCAGCCCACACTCACCCACAAAATGATTTTTAATTTGCCCGCCACGGTGGAAATGTGTACACCCAATACCTACGCAGATCAAATTGAATGGATGCACCGGCATTTAAATTTTCGCGACAGCATCGTATTAAGTGTTCACCCGCACAATGATCGCGGCACCGCTGTGGCTGCTGCGGAATTAGCACTTATGGCCGGTGCCGACCGGGTAGAAGGATGTTTATTTGGCAATGGTGAGCGCACAGGCAATGTGGATTTAGTAACCCTGGCCATGAATATGTATTCCCAAGGTATTCACCCCGGTTTGGATTTTTCCGCTATGGACCAGGTGCGGCAATTGGTTGAGGAATGCACACAATTGCCCGTGCATCCGCGCCATCCTTATGCAGGGGAATTAGTATTTACCGCATTTTCAGGTTCGCACCAAGATGCAATTAAAAAAGGTTTTGCCGAGCAAAAACCGGATGCGTTATGGCAAGTGCCTTATTTACCCATCGACCCACAGGATATCGGCAAAAATTACGATGCCGTAGTACGGGTCAACAGTCAATCAGGCAAAGGTGGTGTGAGTTTTGTATTGCAACAGGAAACCGGCTTTAATTTGCCGCGCCGTATGCAAATTGAATTTAGTGCCTTGGTGCAGCGTTTAAGTGATAGCACTGGGCGGGAAATAAAAAGTGCCGAAATTGCCGCATTGTTTGAGCAAGAATATTTTGCGCAAACCAAACCATTCGTTTATCACTACAATGAAATAAAACCGGTTAATGCCAGCGACGATCCTGTACGGATGGATATTCACGGTGCTTTTAGACAAGAGGCAGTAATTTACACGGGCACAGGTAACGGGCCTATTGATGCCGCAGTCAATGCATTAAGCCAATTTACAGGGCAGCCTATTCAGGTGGTAGATTATCACGAACACGCATTAACATCCGGCTCGCAGAGCCAAGCGGTGTGTTATTTAGAAGTTAAAGTGGGGGCTGATAAAGCATTTTTTGGTGTGGGCATGGATAAAAATATTATTGCAGCCGCAGTTAAAGCTTTATTTAATGGTGTTAATCGCAAACAAAAATATAGCCAGGCGTGTTAAAAATTAAAATGCCTTAATTCCTTTTAAGGCATTTTTCGGTTCCAACTAATAATACTTAAGGCGTGTTACCAAAAGAGATATATCCACTACAGTGCAACCATTCTGACATGCCGCCACCGCCACAACGGTTATTGCCCCAGGCGCCGGTATTTTCAGTTTGTTGCTCTGCTTGGCGGGTTTGTCCATTCACCACAAGATAATCTACCTGCACATCGCGGCCACTGGCATCGTTGGTGTAATTCACACGAATTAAACCGCTGTTAGTCGTTGTAGCGGAATAGTTCGCCATGCTGGTGGTAAGCGTCCAGGTTTTAACGCTCACGCCGCCCACCAATAAGGATACTGATTCAGTCCCCGCTACTCCGCGCATACGCACCTGAATAGTTTTTGATGCAGCGCTACCAGAACTTGATGAACTTGATGAACTTGATGAACTTGATGATGAACTTGAACTGCTTGAGGAGCTAGAAGAACTACTTGAGGAAGAAATACCCGAAGTACTTGAAGAAGAGCTAGACGAGCTGCTTGAAGAACTTGAAGAAGAACTGCTAGAGGAAATACCCGAAGAACTACTTGAAGAAGAGCTACTGCTTGAAGAAGAACTACTTGAAGAAGAACTACTGCTAGAACCCGCAGCACAACCCACAACACCGTTACACGGATCAACAGTACCTTCAACCAAATAAATATTGTCGATATAAATATCTTCAACATTATTGCCCACGTTCATTACCAAACGCGCATTGGTTAATGAGGTTGTCATAGTGAAGGGGTAGGTAAAACGCTTCATAGAAGTCGTTAAAGCTTGCCCAGAGCCAATTTTAGAAAAATCTTCGTAGGGCGAAGCGGCACGTTCAATTTTAATTTCTGCATTACGGTTCGCTGTAGCGCGTGCATCAAAAGCTAAAACATAACTTTTACCGCTGGTAAGCGTGATATTTTCTTGCTTCGGTTGAATATGCCAAGTGGTTGTGCCGCCATTGGAAATATTCACAAAATATTGCCCGCTGACCACAGAACAAGTAGCCGTGCCGGTATTAACCGAGCAGGTCCAGCCCGTTGTTCCGTTAGAAAAATTGCCATTATTAATTAAATTAGTCACCGTTGTTTGCGCCGCTTGTGTGGTGGCATTGGCAGTAATTGCCGAAGAAACACCTTGTGCATTAAACGCTTCCACCCAAAAATAATAAGCCGTGCTGGCATTAAGGCCGGTGGCCGCGTAGGTGGTTGTGTTAGCGGCCAATGTGGCTAATGATGTACTGGGTTTTGTGGTGGTGGTGTTGCGGTAAATAGTAAAACCTTGCTCGGCATCATTATTGTTGCCCGCATTATCCGTCCAACTTAATTGAATGCTCGACTCACTGCCCGCCTGTGTCGTTAAACTTGATGGTGCAGCAGGTGGGTTATTGGCTGGCGCAACCGTACCGAGTGGATCCAAAGCTAAAATAGCGGGTGCCACTTCAGTAGAAAAATATGCCACCGCCACTAATGCCGCATTGGCATCAATGGAAACTTCCCGCGATGACCAACCGGTTCCCGTGGGCGCAAACATTTTTAAACCGGGTTTGGAATTAAATGCAGGCATATCCGGGTCGTCCGCATTGGTCCAATTATTCGGACCCAGCACTAATTTTCCAGGCCAAGTGTTGCCACCATCCGCCGCATCATGGGTGCGCTCAACAGCATTTTCAAAAATACTGCTATAACCGTTTGCGGTGTACATGGTGAGGTTCATGGCGTTAATGCCGGAAATATGATCCAACACTTGAATAGCGCTGCGTGCGTAGCTTGCCGCTGATGGATTTAGGCTTTTGCTTTTTTGAATTTCAGCTGCGGCCATTAAAATACGTGCATCATTTAATGCATTACGGTGAGAACCCCAACGCACATTATTATCGGCAGAATCTTGGTCGCCATTATTCCACTGGGTGGAATTAGGGTTCCAGGTTACGCCGGGGTAGCCTAATGCTTGGTTGCTACGAATATCATCCGCTTTGAGCAAAATATTATTTTTTAACGTATTTAAATTTAATGTATGTGCAGAGGCATGGGTTAATAAAGATAAATTCGCCTCCATCACTACAGCGCCCCACCAAAATGAAGAAGCTTCATTAAAGCGTGGGCTGTTGGTAATTAATGTAGCCAATGAAGATGCATCTGCGGTAATGCCTAATTTTATGGCCGCCAAATAATTTTCCACTAAGGCTGCATATTCATCATCCTGAGTATTGTCGTTATCTGTAACACAATTATCCCGTGTGGATTTTGGGTTGCGGTAAATACTGGACACATCGTTATCCGGGTACATACCACCTTCGCCACCAAAAGTGTCAATTTGATTGCAATCTAAGGCTTCGGTGCGGGCATTATTTAACGCTGTTTTTGCTTTTTGATACGCGCTGTTGGCGGTTGTGCTCGTGCCGTAGGTTAAATGCAAGCGCGCCATTGCGGCCAAACTGCGCGCAGTAGAAAAGGTAGCTTTGGTTTCCGGTTCAGAAATACACGTACCGCTGGAATGGGGTGAGCAGGCTGCCCAGGAGGAATTCACATTGGTGTGGAATTTAGGGATAGCGAGTTTGCGGTTGTGGGATAAAACAAAATTAAATTGTTCGGTTAAAACATTTAATTGTTGATAAACCGTGCGCGCACCGCTTAAACGAGTGCTGTAGTAAGTATTGATGGCTGGGTAGGTTTCCAGTATATTAATTAATGCCCAGCTGGCCTCGGCAGTGTTGACCGGGTAAGCACCGTTATCACCCGCGTCTTTTACATAGGCGAAACTGAGTGATAACCCAGTTTGCCAATTGTTTTTTGCTTGGGTAAATGTGGCGCTGGCTTCATGATCTTTAAAATAATCAAAAAATTCGTATTTCATAGCGCCGTAGGGATCGTTTGAAATATCAAACGCAGGCGATTGATCCGCCCCTACCACTAAACGCACATTGGTGCCGGTTTGTATACAGGCAGAAAAATCAATTTTATAAAAACTGTCGCCAGAGCTTTTATCATTATTCACATAACTGCTAGCGCTGCCGGAACACGTAGTGCCGCTAATAGACCAATTAATTGGCCCGCTGTTGCTGGCAACATATAACGCAAGTTTATTCGCCTGGGGCAAATACCCTGCATAGTTAACGCGAAATTTACTGTTGACTTGAGTGCCGTTATCCAGTGCATAAACACTAGAACACGGCGCTGCCAATGCAACTCCTAAGGCTAAAGCCATAATGACCACTGATGATTTAGACACGTACACCTCCAATTTAAATTACACCTAAAAAACTTTTAAACAATACGGCGGCCTAGGCCGCCGTATTGTCTTTACCTCGTATACCCACTCAACCCAGCACAAGCTGTGCCGTTTACGCCGGTTAGATCACTAGATCCTAGCACAAATGGCCGCACCGTGGCGCGTAAATCGTCATTGAAACGTGACACATGTCATTGTGAGCCAGGAAAATAGGCTCCGTCTGGCGGGCTAGCGGGTTGCCTAGTATGTTGTCGCACATGGGTTACGGTGCTGTTACATCCTGAGCACGCGGTATCTGGGGATTAAAAACGGGGTATCGCGCTCCGCCTGATGTTTTAGGTTTAATTATCTACTTCAAACACCTGCAATACCGTATTTAAAAAACGATACCCTAAGGGTGTAGCGCGATAATAATTGGGGTCGGGTTCTAATAATCCTTTTTGAATTAATTTTTCCACCGCCTCGTCAATAATTGCAGCAGGCAGTTTGCAGCGCTCTAGCCATAATTTACGTGGTATCCCCGCCTTCAAGCGCAGGCCATTGAGCATGAATTCCAGGGGTTTTTGCGCATCAGTAACAATTTGGCAAGTGGCATCAAAGATGTGTTGCGCCGCTAAGTAATCTTTAGGTAAGCGGGTTTTGGCGTAACGCTCTATTCGATTGGGCCAGGTAATTTTTCCATGCGCGCCTGCCCCCAAGGCTAAATAGTCTCCGAATTGCCAATAATTAATATTGTGTGCAGCCTGCATTCCCGGTTTGGCAAAAGCCGAAATTTCATACTGTGTAAACCCGGCCTGGCTCAATAAACCTTCACCCATAGCTTGAATATCTGCCAATAGATCATCTTCTGGCAAAACCGGTGGGCGGTTATAAAATACGGTGTTTGGCTCAATGGTTAATTGATACCAAGAAATATGCTGAGGGTTTAATGCCTGCGCTGCAAGTAAATCTTCCCGCGCCTGCGCCAATGTTTGTGCGGGCAACCCGTGCATTAAATCTAAATTAATATTGTGGATGCCACCGGCGCGAATTTTTTCCACCGCCAGGGGCACTTCTGCTGCGCTGTGAATACGCCCTAACTGCTGCAAATGCACATCATTAAAACTTTGCACACCTACGGAAATTCGATTAATACCCGCAGCCGCCAATTGGGCAAAATCACATAACTCTGCTGTGCCGGGGTTGGCTTCAAGAGTTATTTCAATGTTGGGGGAAAATTCAAAAAATAACCGCAGGTGATTTAATAGCGATGTTATAAATTGCGCAGACATTAAACTGGGCGTGCCGCCGCCAAAAAAAATACTCTCCAACCTGCGGCCCTGGGCGCGTATTATTTCTGCGGGTACATCGCGCAACAATGCTGCGAGGTAAGCGTCTTCAGGTAAAAGACCTGGTGCGGCATGGGAATTAAAATCACAGTAGGGGCATTTTTTAACACACCAGGGGATGTGTATATACAAACTCAACGGCGGTAGCATTGAACACCTTATGATAAAGCGGCCAATAAAGCCGCCATAGCTTTGCCGCGATGGCTAATTTTATTTTTATGCGCTTTCGTTAATTGCGCACTGGTGCAGTTTAATTCTGGCAGCCAAAATAACGGGTCATAACCAAAACCACCTTCGCCTTGCGGTGCAGTTAAAATGTATCCCTCCCAACTGGCGCTGCAAATTAATGGCATAGAATCCTCTGCGTGACGCATATAAACCAACACACAATGGTAACGGGCTGTGCGTAGTGGTTCCGGTACGTTGGTTAATTGTTTTAATAAAAAAGCATTGTTGTCACTATCGGTTGCATTAACACCTGCAAACCGTGCCGAATAAATGCCCGGCGCACCCTTTAATGCATCTACCTCAATGCCGGAATCGTCCGCCAACGCGGCAAGGCCTGTGTGGGCAGCGGCATGGCGGGCTTTTAAAATAGCATTCTCAACAAAACTTAAACCGGTTTCTTCCACCGAGGCCAAATTAAATTGCCCCTGGGGCAACACACTAAACCCAAGCCCTGACAATAAATGTTGGAACTCATTTACTTTGCCTGCATTATTGCTGGCCAATACCACTTCGCGCACAGATGCCCCTATTGATAAATTAAACGTAACTATTTAGCCTATTTTCTATTTTCATACCTCATCCCAGTGTAGGGGCGCAATTCATTGCGCCCAATTAAACAGTCAGCGAAATCATCGGCTAAGGCGCGATGAATCGCGCCCCTACAGGGTGAAATGGTGCGGACATTCAATCTGCTTTAATACAATGAATAGTTACAATTAAACAATGTTATGGATTAACAAATAATTCTTGTGTGAAGGTAGGTTTTTCTACCTTGCCATTGGGTAGCGTAACATTTAATAAAAAATGAAATACTTCGCGTTCGGTGGTACGCAAAGTTGCCAAGTAATACACCGCACCGTCTTCTTTAATTTCCCTAAATACTAAAGCGCGCTGTTGTTGCATTAAATTTTTAGCCACACCACTTAATTGCACGGGCACCGCACGTTTGTTTTGCGTCTCCTGCACGGTGATATTCACCAGTACCTCATCCGCTTTGCGTTTGAACCCATAAGTTTCGGCTATCTCAGCGGGTAATGAGGTGCTATTGAGCACCGAATACAGTAGCTGGTACTGCCCTAACGGAATCTCCCCCTGGGGAAAGGCCTGAGCCAAACAGGCTAGCCCCAACATATACGCACTAACACAGTATTTAATACACCTTTTAAAACCTGTCCCGAACCGATAACTCACCCCATAGCGCTGCATAAAACCCCCTACAAAAACCCCATCATAACAGCAAGCCTGGCAAGCGCCAAAAATATAACGTTTAATCTCAAAAAGTCGGTTTATGCGCGGCCAAGTCAAAAATACCGCAGCCAAATTAGTATAAAAATTTTTATTAAAGATTAATTTTTACCGGATATGGAATTTTATGCAGTTTTACATCCAAGTAAGCTAGAGCTTGTAATGGGCTGTTTTAAAAATCAATTCAACTTTAAGGAACCCAAAGGGGTCATTATGCGCCGATTGTTAGCACTTACGGTAAGTATTATTGCTGTGCCAGTTTATGCTCAAAGTTCAGGCTCTGTGCTTACCACGGGGCAAAGCTCAGATCACCTCAGTGTGTATGCAGGGGCACTTAATCCGGCATTGGGGGATTTAATAGTACCCAGTAACGAGCAGTTTCGCATGGGTTATTTACCGAGCATTAGCACTGTGGCCGAGGTGGGCCAGGTGGATGATTTTGCCGATGAGCTGAATAATTTAATTGATATTATCGACGACCCCAGAAAAAACACAGAACCCGTACAGGATGTATTAGACCGATTTAATTCTATTTTAGAAAAAATGGGGAGCACAGGGTATATTAAAAACACCAGTGCAATACACGCACCCTTAACACCGCTGTATTGGAAGCTGCCCATTTGGGATGGCACACTCATGGCGGATGTACATATTACATCCCAGGCTTTGGCGCGCGTTTTAGATGCGCCACTCAGTTATGACGAACAAAATGGCTCATTTACCACAGCCACATCGGCCTATTTAAAAGGTGCCGTACAAACTGCATTTGCACTGGGTTATTCGCAGGCTTGGTTTGATTCAACCGAGGTGCGCACGTATGGAGGCCAATTATATGCTGGGGCAAAAGTATCTATTTATTCTGTTGATTTAAGTAAACAAGTATTTTTATTGCAGCGATTGGACGGCAAAAATATCAGCGATGTCGTGCGCGATGAATTCGACAATAATACACACTCAAGTACAGCGCCCAGCCTTGATGTAGGCGTTATTTGGGCGGCGCAATCCTATCGTTTGGGCGCCACGCTTTACAATCTTAACCAGCCTTCATTTGATTACGGTGCCGTGGGTGAAAATTGTCAAACTCGCACGGAAAACTCTATAGAACGAGCCAATTGTGAAGCCACGGCTGATTTTGCTCAGGTGCGCGGGGATCTAAAAACCCTCGAAACTCACAAAAAAAATGCTTATTTATCTGTGGATGGTATGTATTACTGGCAACCTAATGCTTGGGTTTCCGCAGCGCTTGACCTTTCCGACTACAACGATTTTGTCGGCACACAAAATCAATGGCTCAATATTTCCAGCACTTATTCACCTGCGACACATTGGTTGCCAACCGCTCGCGCAGGTATACAAAAAAACCTGGCGGGCAGCAAATTAACTCAATTATCTTTAGGTTTTGAATTTAAAGGAATCAGCCTGGATTTGGCTTGGGCTTTGGAAAAAACCAGGGCGGACGGCAGTCAATTACCGCGCAGTTTGGGTATTGCTTTAGCCGTTTCAGAGCAATTTTAATCTTAAAAACTCGCACACAAAATATGTGCGCTTATTTATTCAATTACGCAAGAGGTATTTATGCGCCTGAATTCATTTTGGTTGACTCCACAGTTTAATTTTAAACGTAATTTATTGGCACTCAGTTTTGCGTGTTTTGCAGGCTGCGGCGGCAGTGAGCAGGATAGGGGCACCGCATTGGTGCCACCTGCCGATGCCAGTACAGATACCGCGATAAAAGGCCTTGCCATTGATGGCCATTTAGCGCGCGCCAAGGTGTATATCGACAGTGATAACAACGGTATACGTGATGCTTGGGAGCCGTATGCTTTTACTGATAACGAAGGTTATTTTTCGTTTAATCCGAATAACCAAAAAAACTACTGCGCGGCAAGTGCCAGTACAGAAGAGGCGCAATATTGTTTAAAACCCGCCCGCTCATACGATAATGCGAGCCTGCGTATTATCGGTGGTTACGATATGCTTACCGGCGAGCCATTTAATGGGCAGCTGAGTATGCGCTTAAAAGACAACACCAATAACCATGTTATTTCCCCTTTAAGCAGTTTAACCAACAGTTTAAATGAAGCTCAAGCCGCTAATTTACTGAATAAATTAGGCCTTAAACCCGCCGATTTAAATGAAGATTACACGGCGCCTGGTGCCAGCATAAATGGGGCGTTACTCAACAAAGCCATTAAAGTTCACAAAGCAGCAAGTTTATTGAGCAAAAAAATTGGTGATGTATATACCGCCCTGGGTGACGAACAGGGTTTACCCAGCGATGCCAGCAGCCACACCTATGAAGCCTTAGCGCATGTATTAAATAATTATACCGGTACGATTGATGAGGCCTTAAGCGATGCCACCCTGCTTACGGCAGCGGCTAAAAGGGCTGAACATTCAGTGCAAAAACGCTATCAAGATAAAGAACTAACGCTGCCAGAGCAAAGCAGTAATGAAGATAAATTTGGCGTTATTGTGGATCGGTTAAAACAATTAAATCCCTTAATTGACAAGCTAATTCCACCGCTGAAAAACACCCGTATCGAAGACGCTCGTGCGGGTGCTCGCGCCATTGAGATTTTAGGTGAAAAATCTGCCCACGAAAAAGAAAAAGATGCCGCCACCGACCGAGCATTTAAATTTTTCCACGACAATTTCAATGCCCAACACGAAATTATGGCTAATTTAGGCCGAGAACAGGCAGATATTACGCAATTAACAGAGCATGAATTCTCTGAAGATGACACTATAAACCCTCAAAACTTAAAACATATCGGCCAAGTGAATGAAAATTCCGCACCGCTTAACCAGGTGAGCGGAAAACAAATTCGTGTTTTGGATATGGATTTAGGCGAAAAGCCTAACCATTTAAAAGACATTGAATTTGAAATTTATTTCTCCGGCGCAAACGATGCCACTTCGGGTACTTTTACCGCCTGCGGTAAATATATTAAAAAAGCCAATGCGGATGGCAGCCTTGGCAAGGGCAATTCCCGTGGCGAGTTGGTTAAAGGATTTTGGAGCCAAATGGACGTGAACAATAAATCCAACAATTACAGCTTATTATTGACGTTTGAATTTTTAGGCGCCAAATATCAATCCATTATGAAATCCGTGGGGATGCGCGAAATTGACGGCGTACAATATTATGCACTGCGTTTTGATAATAATGATGAATACCGTATCTGGCACAGCATGACTGGCTTAGAGACACAAGGCGTGTTACCCACCAGCAGCGCTGAATGCCAAAAACGCTTGCCTTCGCGGGTTGGGATTTAATTTTCCGGTAATTGAATTTCAGGCGGCGCCCATAATAGCCAAAGCCGTCACTTATAGGCTCTTGTGGCGGCTGTGTTAAGTCGTTATTGTGGTGCGCGCAAAAAACACCTTTAACCTTATTTTTTGCGCGGTTAAATTCAGAAAACCTCAGCCGAGTTCGCCACGGCGCTCGGGTAAACACGTCTCTGCCCTGGAGCACAACATGAAAGTTGCATCATTTAGCCTTCTGGCTGCGTTAATTAGTTTGCCAAGTTTTGCCGATTGGAAATTACAAGCGGATCAATCTCAGGTGTATTTTTCCACCGTGAAAAAAGAATCCGTAGCGGAGGTTCACCAATTTAAAACCCTACAAGGCGCCATTAGCGCAGATGGCCAATTTACACTGGCGGTAGACTTAGCCAGCGCCGAAACCGGGGTCGCTATTCGTAACGAGCGTATGGCTCAATATTTATTTGAAACCACTAAATTCACCCAAGCCACGGGCAAGGGGAAAATAGATGTGGCTGAATTAGATAAACAGGATAAAGGCAGCAGCCGAGAAGTTAAAGTGGCTGTAACCTTTGAATTACACGGGAAAACTATCACCAAAGAAGTAAACTTATTGGTGGTGAAATTAAGCGCCAAACAATTTGATGTTCACACCCCCGCGCCTATTCATTTAAATGCTGCTGATTTTGATTTGGGTGCAGGCGTTGAAAAATTAAAAGAGCTGGCCAGCTTGCCGTCAATTAGCCCTGTGGTACCTGTGACACTGCATTTGCGTTTCAACCAAGAAGGCAAGGATAAAAAAACCACTCAAAGCGCGCCTGCTATGCCCGCAAATAACAGCACGAGCAGTTATTAATTATATAGCGCTCAAAATCTTTTTAATTTAAAAAACCCGCACACTAAAAAGGCGACGATATTTTTATCGTCGCCTTTTTATTTTTTGCAATGAAAGAACCTATTGCTGCGGGCACTTCACGCGTTCGGCATCAACAATAACATCGTCAATGTAGACGGTGCGCGGTTTAGATGTGTTGTGATATTGGTCAATTCCGATATGTAATTTATCGAATACCGATGGGCCAGACCAAATATCATCTAACACATGGCCTGCGCAATTGGCGTTGGCGCTAACACGGTCTTTAACACTCATCCCCAATTTAGTGCCGTTAAGCCAGTAGGCTAAGGTATTGGTGGTGGCATCAAAACGCCATTCAAAACAGGCCCAGGTATCTTTAGGCACGGCAACAAAATCAGCGTGGCTGTAGCAATCGGTGAGCGGCGCACCATAAGGCGAGGTGTCGTAATTGGCCATAAAACTTTCATGCGCACCATCCACACGGGCGCGATAAGCAGCGCGGTTACTCTCGGTTAAACGCGTGGTGGCCAATAAATTAGCCGGGCCGGACGCTTCAATAAAAGTAAAATCCCCCGCATTGCCACTGACTGCCGGTGTTTTTAACATGGCACGGCCATAGTGGTTTTTGGTAAGGCTGGTCAATTGTGAAAGATCCAAAGTAATTCCGTTCGCGTTATATCCAGCACCGGCGCCCAATACTTTTAATGATTTTGTGCCTGAGAATTTTTCTTCTGTGGTGAGTGTTACGTTGCCTGCACTTCCTTCGCTTTTCCAGCGGCTATTGAGTGTATTTTCTTCAAAATCTTCACACACCACACCCGCGCCTGCGGCACAATTATTTTTACTGGGCACGGTAAAACCCGCTTTTATAAATGCGGCTACATCAGCGGCGCACTGGCCAGAACAGGCGGTGGCATCTTTAGGCATAAAAGCTGCGATATAACTTTCAAGGCTGTAGGCCGTAGCATTTTTAGTAAATACCACCTTGTTAGAATTAATAGCGGGCGCTGAACCGCCAGCACCGGATACACCGTGGCAACCGGCGCAAGTTTTATAACTGGTTTCACCATTCGCTAAATTTCCTGTGAGCGTGCTTGCGGTTAATGCAACCGGTGGTGTGCCCGCCAGTGGCGCGGCTGCAAAACTGCCGCAATTATTGCCTTCAAATACGCCGATATTATCCAGATACACATCCACATCACTTTGGCCCATATTAAAAGTTAAACGTGTGGTGCTATCGCTGATTTCGGCAGCAAAGGTATATTTAATACTTTGATAATCCGTGGTGATATTAATAGGCGTATTTTTAATTAGTCCTTCGTACTTATCTGGCCCGGTGTCGATGTTATAACTGATGCTGCGTGCGCTTTCTGCTTTTACATCAAAACAAATGGTGTAGGTGGTGCCTTGGGTAACGGACAAGGGGTGGTTTAATTGCACATCCCATGTATTTTCCGAAACTGTATTAATAACCGCTTTGAATTCATTGTTGTATGACGCGGTTGCACCACTTAGGCCTGCAACAAAATTCATTGGCCCAGAGGAAAAAGTGCCGTCGCTCGTTAATAAATTTGCCGCTAAATTACCGCCAGAAGAGCTTGAGCTTGAGCTTGAGCTTGATGAGTTTGAACTTGAACTTGAAGAACTTGAAGAACTTGAAGAACTTGAGCTTGAGCTTGAGCTTGAACTTGAACTTGAGCTTGAACTTGAAGATGAGCTGCTGTACGTAGTGGGATTTGATTTTTTACCCGAACCGCAGGCGGTAAGCGCGCTGGTGAGTAATGCGGCCGTTAATATCGGCACCCAAGGTGTGTTGGTTAAAATCATATTAATACCTTTATTATAGTGGGGTGGAAATTATATAAACTTCAGATCAATGGAAGTGGATAGGTTAAAACGATTGCGATTAAAGTGCCAGCTACAATAAACACGCCCGCTAATAATTACGCGCTAAAAATCCCATCCGAATTAATGCTTCGCGCACCTTGTCTAAGGTGACGGGTTTGCTGAGGTAATAATCCATTCCGCTTTCAAATACCCGCTCTTTGTGTTCTGTTTCAATGTGCGCAGTCAGTGCAATAATACTCAATGGTGCATAATCGTGCTGTTTTTCCCACTGGCGAATACGCACACTGGCATCAAATCCGTCCAATTCGGGCATTTCACAATCCATAAGAATAATGTCGTAGCGTGCTGCATTGCCGGTTGCGGCTTCTACGGCAGCCATTCCGTTGTCCACAAAATCAGGATTAATCCCCATTTTGCGTAACATGCCTTCAATTACCATACGGTTAACGGCATTGTCTTCGGCCACTAATATTTTTATATCCGATGGATTATTCATCGGCAACATAATAGGTTCGTGGTTATTCGCTGCTTGTCCATCGCTTACAGCCGGGCCAAAACGCCCAGTTAATGCAAATTCTAAGCGCCGCATAGAAATTGGCCGCGTAACCAGTTGGTCGAAATTAGGGTCGCTGTCGATGCTGCGGGCTGGGTTATCGGCCAGCAAAATAAATCGCCAATATTTATTGGGGTATAAATTTTTAATGTGCGTAACAAATGCAGTGGGCGCGTTATGCGGCAGTTTGGAGTCCACCACCACGGCATAAAATGGTTGCTCTGCGCGCATGGATTTATCAATTAATGCCAGTGCATCATGGGGCGTACGCACAACCACACAATGCATTTCCCAGAGGGTGCATTGCTGCTGAATAATGTTGGCCAGCAAGGTATTACCACAGAGCAATAATAAATGTTTTTGCCGCAGTAGTTGCGCGTCTGGGTTAAAAACAACGGCAGGTGTATGCAGGCCAAATTGCGCTGTAAACCAGAAATTAGACCCTTGGCCTGGTGTGCTCTCAACGCCAATTTCACCACCCATCATGTTTGCTAATTGTTTGGAAATAGTAAGCCCAAGCCCGGTGCCTCCGTAATGACGGCTGGTGGCGCTGTCCGCTTGGCCGAAGGCTTCAAATAGAGAATTTTTGAGGTGTGGTTCGATACCAATGCCGGTATCACTGACAGAAAATAATAAAATCGGGTTGTGTGTATGCTCATCTTGATGGAGGCCGACATGTAAATGGATATGCCCGGCTTTGGTAAATTTAAATGCATTGCCCACTAGGTTTACGATAATTTGCCGCAGGCGCATAGGATCCCCTACTAAATGGCGCGGCACTTGGGTGTCTATGCTGGATAATAATTCTACACTGCGTTTATTCGCCATTGCGGCAAATAATACGGTGCTATCATCCACCACATCATCCAGTACAAAATTTATTTTTTCCAATTCCATTTTCCCTGCTTCAATTTTAGAGTAATCCAAAATATCGTTAATGATCACTAATAAATTGTCGCCCGAACGGTTAACAACATCTAAATAATGGCTTTGTATCGAGGTTAATTCGGTGTCGCGCAACAGCTCCACCATGCCTAAAATTCCATTCATGGGCGTGCGGATTTCATGGCTCATGGTGGCAATAAACTGGCTTTTAGCGCGGTTTGCTTGTTCGGCTATTATCTGTTGGCGCCGCACGCCGAGTTTTTCTTGTTTTTCGGTCATCAAGGCTAATTCAACCGCTTTACGCTGTTCCAGCTCCTCTAATAAATAGCGGCGTAAATGCTCTAATGCAGAATAAATTTCGACTAATTCGTTATGGAAAACCTGCTCAGGTTTTACTGGAAAAAATTGTGCGAAACGATCCATATTCATATCGTGCGCTTGCCGAGCCAAGGTTATTACTGGACGCAAATAAATACGTATAAACATCACAACCGCAGCGCTGAATAAACCGAGTGTTACGCCAAGCCAAACTAACAATATCCACCAGGGTGTAGGCACGGTTAATAAACGGGGGTTTGGAAATAACGTAAGCGCATACGTGCTCTCCTCCGCCGAGGCAGTCTCAGCTACGGTTTCAGTGCTTATATTAAATTCCCAGGCGGGGCCTGCTTGCGCCTGCGTGGGCAGTTGCCACAATTGTGTTGCGCCGCGCTGCTGTAGGCGCGCACCGACTAGAGTGCCTGAGTCAATAAAATGCTGTAATTGTGCGAGTATTTGCGTATCAGAGCCACTTTGGTGGGCCGCTATCAGTGTTGCTTTATGGTGATTGACCTGCACCCAAAGCCCTTGCCGGACGCTGTGTGTATGGGCCAGGCTGAGCAGCGCGGGTACAAATACCGCACTGATAATAAGCCAGCCCACACACAGCGCGACACCTAAGGCACCCAATTGCCGGGCCAACCCCAGTTGCTCCCACGCCTTCAACCAATAGGTGCGCATACGCGCTTGGCGCAGGGCGGTGAATAATGAGAAATTAATGCGGGGCATGGTGATTACACAGTGAGAAAACCGCCTTAGTGTAGCAGCAGCCATCATCTGTTTGATTAAATGATTGTTTGCAAGAGGGGGTTTTTCGGCAATATTTAGCACACCCGTGGGATAGCGGTTTGGCGCGCGCTAAAAACACGGTATTCTGCACACTATTCAACACGAGAAACACTGAATGAACTCTTTGCCACGTATATTTAACTGCACCAATAAAATAAAACGCCTTATTGCCATTGCCTGTGTGCTAACCCTCTCTGGATGCAGCCAAATATCTACAAAACTAAATTCATGCAAAAACGACACATTTGTTACGGTTGAACAAACGCGTTTTCAGCGCGACAGCAAACCGTATTTTATTGTTGGGGCGAACATGTGGTACGGCGCTTATTTAGGTGCGCCAGGCCAAAGCGAACAACGAGAGCGCCTTACCCGCGAGTTGGATTTATTAGCCCGCCACGGCATTAATAATCTTCGTATTTTAGGTGCTGGGGAGCAATCCAATTTGAGCCGAGCGGTGGATACCACCATTATTCAATCGCCCTCACGTTATAACGAAACTCTTTTGCAGGGTTTGGATTTTTTATTGGCGGAAATGGCCAAGCGCAAAATGACCGGGGTGATTTATTTAAATAATTTTTGGCAATGGTCCGGTGGAATGGCGCAGTATATGGCCTGGGTTGAAAACAACCCGGTGTTTGACCCAGATGCCACCGGGCGCTGGGATGATTTTATGCAAAATTCTGCGCGGTTTTACAGCTCAGAACCCGCGCAGGTTATTTATCAGCGTTACATGACTCATTTAATAACCCGCAAAAATACTATAACAGGGAAAAATTATGCGTGTGATAGCACGATTATGGCCTGGCAATTGGCCAATGAGCCGCGCCCAGGCAGTGATAAAAACGGTTTAATTAATGTGCCGGCGTACAATAATTGGCTAAAAAATAGTGCGCAATTAATTCATCGTTTAGCGCCTCATCATTTAGTTAGCAGCGGCAGTGAAGGCACTATGGGAAGTTTGCGCGATGGCACTATTTACAAAAATGCCCATGGCATTCCTGAATTTGATTATTTAACGTTCCACATGTGGGCAAAAAACTGGCTGTGGTTTAACCCTGCACAACCAAACACACTCGCCCCCGCGCAAGAAAAAGCCCGCGCCTATATTCAGCAGCATATTCAATTTGCAGAAGAATTAAAAAAACCGATTGTATTAGAAGAAT
>JBEGTZ010000055.1:0-7798 GCA_041179125.1 Pseudomonadota bacterium
ACAGGCGCGTGCCAACCAAACATTTTTTCTCTATGCGGATAAAGAATCCGTACAAGAAGGCCGCTTTAGCGCCAAATTTTATTATGTACTTAAATTTAGCCACTCCGTGCGCGGTTTAAAAGCCGGAGCAGCGGTGGAATTTCGCGGTATAAAAATAGGTGAAGTGGTTGATGTGGTGTTATCCAGCATAGAAAACCACGATAAATCCTTGCTGGTGTACATCACCTTAGAACCCGAACGGTTTAAAAATGATATAGAACCCAAACGTGAAATCGTTGATGACATAGTGGCGCGCATGGTGGATCAAGGCCTGCGCGGCCAACTGCGCACCGACAGCTTATTAACCGGCAGTTTATATGTAGATTTAGCCTTCGAAAATAAAATAAAACCCGGCACATTAATCGTAGGCGAAAACCATTCCGAAATTCCCACCCTCGACGGCCCGCTAGACCAGCTGAGCAAACAACTCAGTGAAATTACCGATAAATTTAACCGTATACCCAGCGATAAAATCGGCACCGACCTCGCCAAATCTATGGCCAGCCTCGCCAGCATCATGCAAACGCTGGAGCGCAACAATACGGCGGGCAAACTCGATGGCACCCTGGGGAATATCGAAAAAGCCACTGTAAATATGGATAAAACCATCAACGAAGCCACCCAAACCCTAAGCCAACTGCGCATCACTTTAAAAACGTTAGACACCACCTTCGCACCGGATTCCCAACTGCATTTTGAAGTGATTGAAATGTTAAATTCTGTTAGTGAAGCGTCTGAATCGTTTGACCGAATTGCGGACGAATTAAAACGCTACCCCGACGCCTTACTTTTTGGAGGTAAGAAAAAAGAATGATTACGCGTTATTTTATTTTAATTATTTGCGGGTTTTTATTGGCCTCATGCAGCAGCCAAAAAACCCACTATTACACCCTGCACCACACCCCAAAACCGCCCGCCGCACACGGCGCCTACCCCTTTACGCTCGGTGTAGGCCCGGTATTCCTACCGGAAAGCCACAACCAACCGGGGGTGGTGAGCCTTACCGAAGGGCAGGAAGTGGTGGTCTCGCAGTTCAATATTTGGGCCGGTTATTTAAACCAAAGCGTCACCCGCGTACTGGCCGATAATCTCTCCATTTTGCTGGGCGCCGATACCGTCTGGCCCTTTCCCTGGGACAACCGTATGAGGCCAGCCCGACAAGTGCGGGTGGTCATTGAAGAAATGGCCGGCCAGCGAGGAAAATTTGTCGCCGTACAAGCAAAGTTCACAATCACCGCCGACAATGGCGAGCGCTTAGTGGCTGCCGAACGCAGACGCATTGAAGTCCCCTGCACAGCGGACACCTATGAAGCCTACGTAGCCGCACTTAACCAGGCGTTAAATCAATTATCCGAACAGATGGCGCTCACGCTGAGTGCAAAACAATAAACCTAGAATCTAGTTTTTTGAGGCTCCCACCATGTTATTTAAGGCCAAGGGTTTACTAAAATCCCCAATGCTAAAAAAAATCACCGCCCTATTAATTGCCACAAGTTTATTGTTCGGCTGCGAAAACAAAGAAAGTGAACTGCCCGAGCAAAATACCCCTGCGGAAGTTAAAACCCCCGAAGCACAAACCCCGCCGCCGGAAGCCGCCCCTCCTGAAGCCCCCGCGCCCGCCGCCCCACCGGAACCCGAAGTGGCACCGCCACCGCCTGAGCCAATACCCACAACCATAGAAGCCGCCCCCCCAGAAGCCGCCGAAGAGAGCTACTCTGAACCCGTGCAAGACACCAGCACCGAAACACAGGAAGAAACCTATCAAGAACATGAGTGACCCTAAAAACCGCTCAAGCCTGCTTGAGCCTTACGCCGCATCGGGGTGCTCATCTGAGGTTTCTAGGATAATTTTCATTCGGCGGGGCAAGGATTTATTTCCTATAATCCACACACCTAAAAATTAAAGGCGACGCTTGTCAGTGGTTGTTAACTTAATTTTTTACACAAACATTAGCGATTAAAATAACTACCACATGAGGATCACAAATATGCAGTTTAAAAAATGTGTTATGGCCGTAGCATTAGCCGCATTTTTACACTCAAGCACCGGCTGCGGTTTATTGTTACACCCCGAGCGCCAAGGCTCGCGGGGCGGCAATCTTGACCCCACCATTGTTTTGTTGGACGGCTTGGGATTATTTTTCTTTTTAGTGCCAGGCATCGTGGCCTTCGCCGTGGATATCTCCACCGGGTGTATCTATGCCGGTGGTGGCGGTGGCGGGAGTAAACGCCGCCACTTAAGCGCATTACCCCCCAGCGCGGAAGAATTAACAGCCATGAAAAAAATCACCCTGGTAGGCCCCGCCACCAAAGCCAATATTGAAGCGGCCTTGGAGCGCGAATTCGGACAAAAAGTAGACATCACCGCAGCGGGTGTTCAAGTGCAACATTTGCCAGAACCGCTTACCGGCCAGAAAGGCTAATACCAGAAAGGCTAATAAATGGTGTCTAATGGTATAAGTCGTTCACAAGTTTTATGTGCGCAGGCTTTAGCCTCCAGAAACCCGGCTGAGGCCGGGTTTTTTATTCGAGGTACTACAGGCACTCAATTCAGGCTCTTTACTCAGGCGCTACACCATGAAAAAACTCCTTATTTTGTTCACGCTTTTATTATCCGCCTGCAACCCATTGGCAAAATTTCAAAACCCCAGCGTGCAATTGAGCAATTTAAAAGTGCTCGAACGCAACGGTTTTGAACAATTATTTTTACTGCAACTTAAAGTTACCAACCCGAATAAAATGGCGTTGCCAATTGCCGGGTTGCAGTATCAAGTGCGTTTAAATGGCATGGATGTATTTACCGGCAATGCCGTCGATCTTCCCGCGCTTAAAGCCCACAGCGACACCTACGTTGACATCCCCGTAAGCGCCAATTTAATCAGTGCAGGCGTTGTGCTTGCCAGTTTGCTCGTCAGCCAAAACCCCAGCATCAACTACCAATTAAACGCCACTTTTGACCTCACCGGTATCCTGCCGGATTTTCGTGTTTCTGAAAAAGGCATGGTTAATTTAGAGCAAAAATAATCTGCAATTTTTAGTGGGCCAAAAAACTGTTCAATTTTCAGAGGAAAACACTATGAATACTTTATTTGATTTCCCATTTCGCCTGTTTGATCAAAGCATCAGCCCTGTGAGCAGTTGGTTTTCGCCTAATTATGAAATTAATTTTGCCGGCGATAAAAATTTGGAGCAAAAAATTGTAGCCGACGTGGCCAGCTACGGCACACAGCTAAACCTAATCACCGAGGCGCTGTTAGCTTTAGCTCAAGGCAAAGACGACCCCGCAATAAACGCTCTCAGAAAGGTGCATGAACACATAGAAGAAGTAAAAGCAAAAACTAAAACCCAACTGGTAACGCGCATTAAAGAAGACCTGCATAAGTTAAAAACACAGGATAACGCCGCGTACCAGCAGTTGGTGGATACGCTGGCTACACATAAATAAAACCCGTTTTAATCCTCCAGCGCGCTGTAGCTGTGCGCTGTCATCTTGTTGTATTAAAACCAGGGCAATATTGACCATTTAGGATTTTTGAGGCGTCCCATGTCTGAGATCATCGACCCATTAAATGAGCCTGCCACCTCGCAGGAGCACGAAGGACACCATTTTGATAACCCCCGTTATTATTTAAACCGGGAGCTTAGCCACCTGTATTTTAATAAGCGTGTACTGGCGCAAGCCCTGGATGAAAGCCATCCACTGCTTGAGCGGCTTAATTTTTTATTGATATTTAGCTCAAACCTGGATGAATTTTTTGAGATTCGTGTTGCGGGTTTAATTCAAAGTATTAAATTCCACAGAGAAATGTCAGGCTTGGATGGTGTTCCCGCCAAAGAAAGCTTAAAACAGATCAGCGAAATTTGTCACAGCATTGTGGATCATCAATATCAAATATTAAATGATGTCTTAGTGCCTGCATTGCAAAAACAAGGTATCCGCTTTGTTCGCCGCAATAATTGGACACCTGAAATCAGTGCTTGGGTGGAAGATTATTTTCAAAAAGAATTAGTGCCGGTGCTCAGCCCCATAGGTTTGGATTCCTCGCATCCCTTTCCTCGCCTGGTAAATAAAAGCCTTAATTTTATGGTATCGCTTTCGGGAAAAGACGCATTTGGCCGCGATTTAGGCCTCGCTATTGTGCCAGCACCGCGTTCATTGCCGCGTTTTATACCGCTGCCGCCGCATTTAAATGGCGGTAATGATTTTGTTTTTTTATCCTCCATGATTCACGCACACACCGGAAAACTATTTCCCGGCATGGCCGTTAAAGGGTGTTATCAATTCCGCATAACCCGCAACGCGGATTTAGATGTCGACATGGAGGGAGCCGCTGATTTAGCCCGTGCGCTGCGCGGTGAATTACATTCCAGGCGTTTTGGCACCGCAGTGCGTATTGAGGTGGCCGATAATTGCCCGAAAGAAATTACCGATTATTTATTGCGTGAAACCGGCTTAACCGAAGACGATTTATACCGCGTTAATGGCCCGGTTAACCTTAAACGGTTGATGCGCTTGCCCACGATGGTGAACCGGCCAGATTTACGCTTCCCGCCGTTAATTCCCAGCATTCCTAAAGGCTTTAACCGCAAAGATAATATTTTTGAAGCCATCGCTAAAAAAGATTATTTATTACTGCACCCTTTTGAATCTTTTGCACCGGTAGTGCAGTTTTTACGTCAAGCGGCAAAAGACCCGCAAGTGGTTGCCATAAAACAAACGCTGTACCGCACCGGTAACGACTCCGCCATTGTGGAGGCCTTAGTGGATGCCGCCCGCAATGGCACGGAAGTGACCGTGGTGGTTGAGTTGCGTGCGCGTTTTGATGAAGAGGAAAACCTAGAATTAGCCAGCCGTTTGCAGGAGGCCGGTGCGGTGGTGGTGTATGGTGTTGTCGGTTATAAAACCCACGCAAAAATGATTTTAGTGGTGCGCCATGAAAATAATATCTACAAACGTTATTGCCATTTAGGCACCGGAAATTACCACGCGGGCAATGCCCATTTATATACGGATTATTCGCTATTAACTGCCGATGATATGATCGGTGAAGATGTACACCGCATTTTCCACCAGCTCACCGGTATGGGCAAAACTGAGCGGATGCAAAAGCTTTTTCATGCGCCATTTACCTTAAAACGTCAATTGGTTAAATTTATTGAACATGAAATAAAAGCCGCCCAAGAGGGAAAACCCGCCCGTATTGTTTTTAAATGCAACGGTCTTACCGAGCCTAAAATTATTCATACGCTGTATAAAGCCAGCCAGGCGGGCGTGAAAGTTGATTTAATTGTGCGCGGCATGTGTTGCTTAAAAGCGGGCATAGAAGGTATTTCAGATAATATTCAAGTGCATTCAATCATAGGCCGGTTTTTAGAGCATGCGCGTGTGTATTATTTTGCTAATAGCGGCGTGTATTGCGCCAGCGCCGATTTAATGGAACGCAATTTAAACCGGCGCGTGGAAGTGTGTTTCCCCATTGAAGACTCAACCCTTGCAGCGCGGGTTTTAGCGGATTTAGAGCTGTATTTAAATGATGGCAAGCAACGCTGGATGCAAATAGAGACCGGCCAATACCGACGGGTGGAGCACGACGGCCCGGCGGCACAGATGGAGCTTATGCGCTTGCTGGCGGGGAACTAAACCGCCGCCTAAACGTAGGGTGGGCAACGGGTTGCCCACCGCGCCGCATGTTTGACATTTCCTCATGTTTGACATTTATAGGTGCCATGCGGATCGCGCACCATTGACCGATAAAGAACAGCCGTTCATCAAACGTTTGGTTGTCTAAAACAGTAGGTCTTCTATGTTAAATCGCCTCATCTGCACGGGCTAAGGTTTTTAGGTTAATGCATTTACAGTAACTTGCCGCAGGCGCACCCATCATTCTTTCTCTTCTGAGCAAAACGAATAATCCGCACAAAATAACGGTTCTGTCTATGGTATCGCATCGGCGCCCCACACCACATTTACGGCTCCGGCCCACTGAAAACGGCGCACTTACGTGCCTCCATAAGGTTGTCGGGGGTTGCCCGTTAACTGTCAAGCGAGCATATTTGCATGGCAAGAATATCGACCGGACACAGATACATTGGCGGTGAGTTTGCGGATCCTAGTTTTCATCTGAGCCACTTGAAAAAGTCGAATATTACCAAGTAAAAAATAAATCGTAATTTATGTGTTGCTCGATTTAGCTTCGAAATATCATCTCAATCCCCAGATTAGAAATGTCGGTATTTTTTTCATTATTTTGGCTTAGAAAGAATTTGCATTCCAATATTTGGTTGATGTTAAGCAGTTGTAGGCAGCTGGTGTAAATATCCGTCCGTCAATCTGAATGTCGAAAAAATTTACCAGATCGCTGCTGAGCCGTGTTATTTGCTGCTTTTCTCCGTATAAATTAAGGATATTTAATATTTGGCCTGTTTTGTGCTTGGAGGCTTCAGCAAAATCAGATTACCTGTGAAGTGTTTTATTTTCACGATTACCGTTGTCTTGATTGATGCTTCTCGGTCGGGAGTGGTTGCAACATCGAACCTCAACCATATATTAACTTTTTTATGAAGGAAATGACGTATGACCCTGTTTAAAAAACTTGCACTGTCCGTTGCCTTGGTTATTCCCCTCGGGGCTCAGGCGGACACAATTTCTCCCGAAACCTACGCAGCTACTTTAGCTGTTGGTGAGAGTGTTACCATTAAAAAAACCGTGACAATTGAAAAATCCGTGACCAGCGGTGTGCTGGACGTGGTATTTCTAATTGATACTTCAGGCAGCATGGGCAGCGTAATTAATGCGGCCAAAACAGCCGCATCCAATTTGTTATCCGGCTTGGCGGGTTTTGGTGATCTTGCAACCGGTACTGGCTATTACAGTGAGCCTGGTTCAGCTTTGACCAGCAATTTAACTACAAATACCGCATCAGGTATTGCCGCTATTAATGCTATTAATTTGTATGATGGCGGTGGCGGTGGCGATTTCCCTGAAGAAGGAATTCATGCGGTTCAGCTGGCGGCCAACAATACCTCTTGGCGTCCGGGTTCCTCGCGTTTTGTTATTGCTCTTGGCGATGCAACCTTCAAAGAATCCGATGGTTCTACATTGGCGTCAGCACAAGCTGCCTTGGCTGCGAAAGATGTTACCTTCATCGGTATTAACTTCGGCAACATGACGCAAACCGCTTGGGGTGGAATCGATCCGACCGTACTTGCAACGGCAACAGGCGGAAGTGTTGTTTCCAGTGCGATCAATCCGGCCAGCCTAACCGCTACTATTCTTGCGAGTGTTGAAGATTCATTTGCAAGTTACAAGGATGTCAGTGTTGATGCATTGGGTGCGAATTTGCCAGGTGTTGGGGTATCAGTCACCTGCTTAACCGCCGATACTGGTACGTGTTCTGGGGATTCTGCAATCGGTACTTTTGATCGAAGCGTATCTCGCTCGTTCACCTTCGACGTCACCTTTACCGGTATGGAAGTGGGAGAGCATTCCTTCCTGACACATGGCCTGGTTGACAATGGTATCGTGGCCAGCGAAAAAGACCGTATCACAGTAACCAATGTAAGCGTGCCAGAACCTGGCGGTGTTTTGTTGATGGGTGCAGGCATGTTAGGCTTAGCGTTAACTCGCCGACGTCTAAAGGCTTAGTAATATCCGAGGTAAAAAAAGCGGCCTAAATGGCCGCTTTTTTTATTGTATTTATGCAAACTGACGGACGGTATTAAACCTAGAAACCTCAGTTGGATCACCCAAGTCTGCGCA
>JBEGTZ010000056.1:0-4290 GCA_041179125.1 Pseudomonadota bacterium
CGCCTAGCAAAAGTTAAAAAATTCGAACAACCAATAAGGTTGCCCTTCATTTTTAACTTTCACTATTCACATCAATGGCTTGCACAGCTTTTGGGCGCTCAACTGAGGTTTCTAGGTTCAACTGAGGTTTCTAGGTTTAATGTTTCGTAACTATTCAGCACATGTTGTAGGGCGGACTTTAGTCCGACATCGGGCGTAAGCCCGACTTCTGCCTGCAAGCACTACGGGGCGGGCTTACGCCCGATGGCGGACTAAAGTCCACCCTACGCTCGCCTCTCAACGCAACCCTCAAACCTGCTTTCACTCATCGCTATCATCCGCCAGCAAGCGCGCCTGGCGTTCGGCTTCTTCTTCCTTGGCGTGTTCAATCACGCTCAGCACCGCAGCTAAGTCCACATCCGCCAACACAGCGTGGAATTCCCCGGTGAGTGGTGTTTGGGGGGTGAGTTCGCCCTGTTCGAACAAATGCCAAATTTCCTCCCCGTAGCGCAGGCCCAGCAGCGCCGGGTTGTAGCGGCCAAAGTAGTGGGTCATGTTGTTGATGTCGCGCATGAACATGGCTTTTGCGTTGTTGTTGCGGGCGGCGTCCACCGCTTGGGGCAGGTCGATAATCACCGGGCCATAGGCGTCCACCAGCACGTTAAATTCTGATAAATCCCCGTGAACCAAGCCTGCACAAAGCATTTTGGCGATCTCGCCCATCATGTGTTTGTGGTATTCCAAGGCGATGTCTTCCGGGAAGGCCACGTCATCCAGGCGCGGTGCCGGGTGGCCGGTTTCGTCTTGAATCAGCTCCATCAACAACACGCCGTCCACATAACTTAACGGCTTGGGCACACGCACCCCGGCGGCGGCGAGGCATTTTAGCGCTTCAACCTCCGCATTTAGCCAGGCTTTTTCGGTTTCGGCCTGACCGAAGCGCGTATTTTTAGCCATTGCGCGGGTGCGGCGGCCCCCTTTATAACTGCGGCCCTCCTGATATTGCGCGGCCTGTTTGAAGCTGCGCTGGGAGGCTTCTTTGTATACCTTGGCGCAGACGATCTCATCGTTGGCGCGCACCACAAAAATCTGCGCCTCTTTGCCGGATTTTAACGGGTAGAGCACTTCATCAATAATGCCGTCGGCCACCAGGGGCAATAAACGGGCGGGGACTTTCATGCCGAGCCTCCTGTTGCCGAGGTTTTGTTCACATCTAAACGGTTCACATCCAACCCCTCTAAATCCAACCCCACTAAATCCAACCAAAGCGCCGTACCACCCGCCACCGCAGCAGGCATAGCGATGATATTAAACACCGGCAGCATACTCGCCAGCGCACAACTGCTGCCGAAACTGAGGCTCAAACTTTTATGCCGCCCCAACAGCTGTTTTAACTGCTTAAAGCCCACATTTTGGTTGTCTGCGCCGTAGTCACAAAACTGAATAGCCAAACACCACGCGCCCCAGATAAAAAACACAGCGGGCAAGACCAGGTTTAACCCAGGAATAAACAGCGCCACGGCGGATAACAGCAACAGGCCTAGGCTGCGTGGAATGAAGTAACAAAGTTTTTGCCACTCACGGCTAAAGGTGCGGCGCATCAACGGGCCGATGGCTTCGTCCGCAGGGGCCGGGCGGCCTAATAACACCTGGACTTTTTGCGCCAAAAGCCCGTAAAACGGCGCCCCAACCAAGGTGGTGAGCAGGTTAAAAGCATAGCCATAAGCCGCCAATACACACAGCGCAATCAGCGGCCACAGCAGCCAGCGCACAAAAAACAGCCATTGCGGCAGGCCGCTAAAAAAACTATCCATCCACTGGTTTAAGCCGTTCACCAACAGGCCGATGGTGGCGCCAAACAAAGCGATATTGAGCAGGATCGGCAACAGAAGAAAAGCGCGCAGTTGCGGGCGTCCAATCAACCTAAGCCCGAGTAAAAAATACCCAGGGCCTGAATGCCGAAGCCGGGACGTATTCAATGCCGAACCCGCAGCCTCAGAACGAGAAACCCCAGAAGCCTGAGCCTCAGAAACCGCAGCCTGAACTTCAGAAATATAAAACGATGTGTGCATAAACTCCACGCTGCAACAAAACCGCCGCCACTATACAAACTGAAGGCCACCTATACAAACCGAAGGCTTTTTATAGGAATTTACCCCTTACCCATCAATAAGCGAACGCGACGACAAGCGTGCAAGCCCATATCGGTAGTCACCCAATCTAAAGGGGCATCCCAAGGCTCAACCGGCAGCTGCGCCACCTGCTGACCCGCGTGCGCAAGCCCCACCAACAAAGGCCTGCGGCCCGTGCGGCGGTTAAAAACACGGTCATAAAACCCGCCGCCCATACCCAGCCGGTTGCCCCGTTCATCAAACCCCACCAAGGGTAGCCCAACAATATCTAACGCCACAACCGAACACAGCGGCGCCTTCGGCAACGGCTGCCAGATGCCCAACTTTTGATGCCGTTGCACTTTATCGCCGGGCTGATAACGGGCAAACGTCATCACAGAGCCATTGCAATTGATACGCGGCAAATAAACCTGTTTCCCCAAAGTGCCTAAATGGCGCACCAAGGGCGCGGGGCTAATTTCACCATCGCAGGCGAGATACAGCGCAACCGTTTTAGCAGCGCGAAGCCCCGGCAAACGCAAAAAATGGCGACACATCGCCTGCGCCGCACGACACTGCTGCGCAACAGAAAGCCTGCGCCGCTGAGTGCGCAATTCACGTCTTAATAATGATTTAGAAGGGGGGATGATCATGTGATGATCACGAAGGAAAACAAAAGAAGGGATAAAAGCCTGGGATGCCGCTGACAACCATACCTTGAACCCGACAGTTCAAGGGGGAGGACTCTGTTACCGATTAGGCTTTCCATCGAGTGGACATGCTCACAGGGTAAATCGAGAGAACTCCAGGTAAATTTATCGGCTCAGGGATTAGTTGGCTGGCAAACACCCCAGGAGTTTTTGAAGTATAACAAAGGTTATGTTACAGCCAAGCTTTTAGAGCACATGTAGCTAAAAAATATAATAAGCCACGGCACGCACACCAAAAGGCGCGGTACTAGAACCAAAAAGCCTGAATTGACGCCCTATTGCTGCTTATTCGTGTAACCCGCGCCTCGACAAATAGCCCAGGGCTGCAATACTAATAATCACTGAAGCCTGTTCCGTGCAGGTGGCAGCTGAGGTTTTCCTCAATGTTTCACTCCTAAATGGTCTTTGCCCCTAAACCCTGTTTAGGGGCTTTTTTTTGCCTTAATCATTACCCCGTCCATATAGCCAAAAACCACAATAGATTATTTTTTAGTCGATTTGATGCTATTTTGCCAAGCACGTCCAGTTTCCCATCGCCCATTTGTTTAAAATACGATCACTTCATTCAGCTTGCTCTGAATTTTTTGGGTAGACAAAAGCAAACAAGGTACTGCGGCTATGAGCAATTGGGCTAAATTCATCGGTGTATTCATCATCTGCTGCCAAATGGCGGCCTGTGGCGGCGGCGCAAGCAGCACAGACACCCCCGCCAGTGACACCAGCGTTAACACCAAGCCCAGCCTCGCTGAAGTCACCGCACTAACCGAAGCCTTCAACAGCGCCCAAGCACTATGGGCCAACACCGCCCCCGCCAACTACCACTACACCTACAAAGAAGGCCCCGTAGGCTACAAATTTGACGCCTACAGCCCGGTCACAATCTGGGTACAAAGCGGCAAAATCGCCCAAGTCACCAGCGGTATCCAGGTGTTAAAAACAGAAGACTACACACACGCCAGCATAGAGCAGCTCTTCATCCGCCTCTCCTACACCATGTCCCACAGTCCAGCAGACACAAACTTCCACGCAGAATACGACCCGCTCCTGGGTTTCCCCACCCAATTCAAAGTAACCCCCGGCTGCTGTGCGGCGGGCACACAACTGCTGGTGACTGACTTACAGATCGACCCGTAACCCCTGGCACACCCTCTAACAATAGGGGCGCGATTCATCGCGCCTGGGTTGAGGGATAACACACGAAAATAGAAAATATTCTGCATGGCTACAATTATTTTTCTAATGATAGCGGCAAGAAATAATTGTAAGTTGATCAGCATCTACCACATAAACCAACCGGTTAGAGTCATCAATTCGGCGAGACCAAAAGCCTGTTAAGTTTTCTTTTAATGGCTCGGGTTTGCCTATGCCTTCAACCTAGAAACCTCAGTTGAATCACCCAAGTCTGCGCAACCCCTTGGCCCATCTAGCAAAAGTTTAAAATTTCGAACAACCAATAAGGTTGCCCTTCATTTTAAACTTTCACTATCTGA
>JBEGTZ010000057.1:0-9550 GCA_041179125.1 Pseudomonadota bacterium
GATGAAATTCTACCTTCCCCGTCCGTGGGGTCGTACCGCCTAAATCCCTTTAGGCGTGCGTCGCTCTACCTCGATTTCATTCCCGATGAAATTCTACCTCCCCCATCCGTGGGGTCGTCCTGCATCCATGCAGTCGTCCGTGCAAAAATGCCTCGCGATCATCGCGAAAATTGAATTTCCGGAGGCGCCTTATATCCAAAAATGGGGTTGGCCGTTGGTTCGAGTTTTCTCTCGCATAGAGCATTCGAGCAGATCCTAGGGTTGTGCAAGCCGCTCATCTTCTTCCTGCGGATAAGGCTTTTGTGCCACCAGCAGCAGCATCGTAGGTTCTGGGTTGTTGGGAATGCCGAGTTTTTGTGCCAGCCCCAAGGTGCGCCGGGACCACCAAGGCCGCCGCATAGCGCAGCGGGCGTCATCAACAATAAAACCCTGCTGGCGCATCAACTGCACATAGTCCTGCGCGGTTTTTTGCGCCGAAGCGGGGTGGCGAAACAGCCACCTTACCGGCCAAGATTGCGTGAACATTCGGCAAGGCCCGGCCACTAAAAGCACGCCGCCGGGTTTTAATAACCGCATCAATTTTTGCACCATCGCGTCCTGCGCTAGCGTGTGGTGCAGCAGGTGGTGGGCAAAAATAATATCGAAGGTGTCATCCCTAAATGAAGCTTGGCTGACATCCTCCAGAATGATGTGGGTTTGCGTTTTAATGCGCGCGGCGCGGCGTATGGCTTTATTTATTTGGTCTTTATCTAAGTCCAAACCCACAATCGCGCTGGGGGAAAACTGCCGCTCCAACAACTTAAACGCCAGGCCTTCGCCGCAGCCGGCATCCAGTACCGTGGGTTTTTCAGGCTGATAACCCTCTAAAAGCGGCGCAAAATCTGCCAGTGCGCGGCTCAAAACATCGCGATACCACAGGCGCGTCCCCATCAGCCAGCGGCCAAAGCGCGATTCGCGCACCCAAACGGGATGGGGGGGCGTGTGGTCCGAGGGGGGCTGTGCTGACATAAAAACTCAGTTCGTGTTAGGTGATGTTGTGCTGATAATTGCCGACAGCCGCCGAAAATATCGTATTGTGCCGTTTCGCCAAGCGGGCGATTATCCTTGAAACCTCCCACCTTAGATACCGGGCACAGGGCTGCCAGGTTCAACCTTCCAAGAGGCACAGTTCGATGAAAGCTAACACCATTTTGCACACCATCGGCAACACCCCCCATGTACGCATCAACCATCTATTCCGCAGCGACATTGAAGTTTGGATGAAGCTGGAACAATTTAACCCCGGCAGCAGCATTAAAGACCGCATTGCCCTGGCCATGATTGAAGAGGCCGAAGCGCAGGGCTTAGTCAACCGCGATACCGTCATCATAGAGCCTACCTCGGGCAATACCGGCATAGGCCTTGCGATGGTGTGTGCGGTTAAAGGCTACCGCTTAATTATTGCCATGCCGGAGTCCATGTCGATTGAGCGGCGCAAATATATGCAGGCCTTGGGGGCAGAATTGGAGCTAACCCCCCGCGAGCAGGGCATGGGCGGCGCCATAGCGCGGGCCAACGAGTTGCTTGCGCAAATGCCCAACGCCTGGATGCCGCAACAATTTAATAACGCCGCCAACGCCGCCGTGCATCGGCGCACCACGGCACAAGAAATTCTGGCCGATTTCCCCGAAGGGTTTGATTATTTAATCACCGGTGTGGGCACCGGCGGGCACATCACCGGCTGTAGCGAGGTGTTAAAAGAGCACTTCCCCGCCCTGCAAACCTTCGCGGTGGAGCCGGTTAAATCACCGGTCATCAGCGGTGGCACCAAAGGCTTGCACCGCTTGCAGGGCATCGGCGCTGGGTTTATTCCTGGTGTGTTAAACACATCTGTGCTCAACGGCACCATTTTAGTTGCCGAGGAAGACGCCTTTCACCAAACACGTCAGTGCGCCCTCAAAGAAGGCATTTTTATCGGTATCTCATCCGGCGCCACACTCGCAGCTCTGGCACAAAAACAACACGAAATGGCAGCGGGCAGCCGCGTGTTGATTTTTAGCTACGATACCGGCGAGCGTTATTTGTCGATTGAGGATTTGTTTTAGTGCCGAAGGTGTTTAGGTGGGAACGGTGGGTGCGGGCCGGAAAACGTAGGGGCGCAATTCACTGCGCCCAATTGCGATCAAAACAAAAAATACCGCTGCGCCAACGGCAGCACATCCGCAGGCTCGCAGGTGAGTAACACCCCATCCGCCCGCACCTCGTAAGTTTGCGGGTTCACTTCCATCACCGGCTGGTAATGGTTATGCACCATGTCCGCTTTGCTCACGCTGCGGCAGCCTTTCACGGCCACTAAACGGCGCTCAAGCTCGTAGCTGGCCGCAATGCCCGCCTCCAGCGCAACCTGGCTTACAAAACTTACCGAAGTAGCCCGGCAAGCCTTGCCGAAAGCGCCAAACATAGGCCGGTAATGCACCGGTTGCGGGGTGGGGATGCTGGCGTTGGCGTCGCCCATCGGCGCCGCTGCAATCATGCCGCCTTTGATAATCAGGCTGGGTTTAACCGCAAAAAAAGCCGGTTTCCACAGCACCAAATCCGCTAATTTACCCACCTCCACCGAACCCACCTCATGCGCAATACCGTGCGCCAAAGCCGGGTTGATGGTGTACTTGGCGATGTAGCGCTTGGCGCGTTGGTTATCGGCCAGCTCGCCAGGTAAGTTGCCGCGCTGAACCTTCATTTTGTGTGCGCTTTGCCAACAGCGAATAATCACCTCACCCACGCGCCCCATCGCTTGTGAATCCGAGCTGATCATAGAGAAAGCGCCCAAGTCGTGCAGAATGTCCTCAGCGGCGATGGTTTCTTTGCGAATCCGCGAGTCGGCAAAGGCCACATCTTCAGGAATGCTCGGGTCCAAATGGTGGCACACCATCAACATGTCCAGGTGTTCATCCACCGTGTTAATGGTGTAGGGCCGGGTGGGGTTGGTGGAGCTGGGCAGCACGTTGGGCAGGCCACAGGCTTTGATGATGTCCGGCGCGTGGCCGCCGCCTGCGCCTTCGGTGTGGTAGGTGTGAATGGTACGGCCCTTAAACGCGGCGATGGTGTCCTCCACAAAACCGGATTCATTCAGCGTATCCGTGTGGATGGCCACCTGAATATCACACGCGTCTGCCACGCTCAAACAGGTGTCAATCGCAGCGGGCGTGGTGCCCCAGTCTTCGTGCAGTTTTAAACCCATAGCCCCTGCGGCTACCTGCTCGTGCAGGGCTTGCGGCAGGCTGGCGTTGCCCTTGCCCAACAGGCCAAAATTCATCGGGAAGGCTTCTAAGCTTTGTAACATGCGGGCTAGGTGCCAAGGCCCCGGCGTGCAGGTGGTGGCGTTGGTGCCGGTGGCAGGCCCGGTGCCGCCGCCAATCATAGTGGTCACGCCACTCATCAAGGCCTCTTCAATTTGCTGCGGGCAAATAAAGTGAATGTGGGAGTCAATGGCGCCTGCAGTGAGGATTTGCCCTTCACCGGCAATCACCTCCGTGCCCGGCCCAATGTTAATCGTCACCCCCGGTTGAATATCCGGGTTGCCCGCTTTGCCAATACCGCTGATGCGGCCATTTTTAATCGCCACATCCGCCTTCACAATGCCCCAGTGGTCGAGGATTAAGGCGTTGGTGATCACCGTATCCGGCGTGTCGGCGCAGCTGGCTTGGCTCTGGCCCATGCCATCACGGATCACCTTACCACCACCGAATTTCACCTCTTCGCCATACAGCGCAAAGTCCTGCTCCACCTCAATCCACAGGTCGGTATCGCTCAGGCGAACGCGGTCGCCAACCGTGGGGCCAAACATGTCCGCATAAGCGGCGCGGGTCATTTTGCTCATGGTAAATCCCCCATTACATCGCCGCGAAAGCCATACACCCGGCGCAATCCAGCCAGTGCCACCAGCTCCACCTCACGGGTTTGCCCCGGCTCAAAGCGCACTGCGGTGCCCGCAGCAATGTTCAAGCGAAAGCCCAGGGTGGCGGGCCGGTCAAACACCAAAGCCGGGTTGGTTTCAAAAAAATGGTAGTGGGAACCCACCTGAATGGGGCGGTCCCCCGTGTTGGCTACCTGCACGCGCAGGCTGGGGCGGCCAGGGTTGAGTTCAATTTCGCCGGGGGCGATTTGGTATTCACCGGGAATCATAGGGGCACCTGTTAAGCGTTAATCGGGCGTTTTTTTAGGGGCAATGCGAGCAACTATTCAGCGGCGCCGACATCGGGCGCACGCTGTGACGATAGCGCTCTAAACAATCGGTTCGTGGACAGTGACCAGCTTGGTGCCATCCGGGAAGGTGGCTTCCACCTGCACCTCCAGAATCAACTCCGGCACCCCCTCCATCACATCCTCGCGGGCCAGCAGGGTTTTGCCGTAGCTCATCAACTGCGCCACCGTTTGCCCGTCGCGGGCGCCCTCCATAATGGCCGCGCTAATAAACGCCACCGCTTCAGGGTAATTCAACTTTAAGCCACGGGCCTTGCGGCGCTCGGCCAGTAGGGCGGCGGTGAACAGGAGTAACTTATCTTTATCGCGGGGGGATAATTCCATGGGCACACCTTGGGTTATGAATGGGTTTAGGTTTTTGCAGCAGAGGTGTTGCAGCCTAACAAATAACCGGCCAAATACTAAACCTACAAACCGCACAGCTTCATCACATATTCACGGGTTTAGCCACAGCCCACCACAAGCACAAGCACAAGCCACACCAACATTATCCGAGGTATCACCCCCCATATTTGGCCAATTTTTATCTTTTTAGAGGCGGTACCACTTAGTCCAAATGAATATAAATAATACAAAATAGGAAACTTTGATGCATTACCAGAAATTGTGTGAGTACCTACACCTTTAAGCCTTGTCAAAAATGGTAGTTTGGCAGTGTGGAAAAAGCCGTAGTGTGCCGGGGTACGCCTTGCAAACTGCAAAGAGCTTTTAAAACCTCAAACGCTCAAAAATAGAATTCACCAACAGGGCATTAATCATGACTATTAATATCAAAAAGCAAACGCTCGCCTACGGCGGAGTGGTGTTGCTGGCACTGGGCTTAACCGCCTGTGGCGCCGCACCCAGCTCCTCCTCAAGCTCGTCTTCCAGCTCAAGCTCTTCCTCAAGCTCCAGCTCGTCTTCTAGTTCATCTTCGGGCAAGTGGTCTTCAACTAGCTCAAGCTCTTCTAGCTCCTCAAGCAGCTCTTCCTCGTCCAGCTCCAGCACCGGCAAACCTGCGGTAGCAGGCATCGGTTACGCCGTGTTGAGTAACGGTAAAGGCGGCGTTAACTATGAACCCGTTGAAGTTAGTCCAGACTTCGACAAAGCCAAATCTTTAGCAGCGTTTGAAGCCACCCTTTACAAACACCTGCGCAGCAGTGGTTGTGCGGGCTGTCACAACAACGCAGTGGCAGAAGAGTTAGGCGGCCACCAAGCACCGCTTCACTCAGATGACAACGTAGAGCTGGCCCATGAATACGCCTTAACCCGCGTTAACTTCAAAGACCCAGTTAACTCCAAGTTTGTAGTGCGTTTGCAAATTGACCGCCACAACTGCCCAGGCACAGGCACCTGTGCCGACGCTGCCAAAGTGATGTTAAAAGCGGTAGAAGATTGGAAAGCGCGCATCGCCGACCAACTGCCTGAAACGCCACGCAGCGTACCGGCTGGCACCAAAGTGGCTGAAGCTGACGTTAAACAGTGGATCGCCAACGACAAAGCCAAAGTGGCTGAAGCCGACAAAAAATACATGGTTTACACCTCGATGCACGAACTGCATAACGAAGGCCTAACCGCAGACCAACTCAACATTGTGCGTGCAGGCCTTTCCAAAGCCCTGAACTCCACCGCACGTTGGGCGCCTGAAATCGTTAACCCCACGGACATCAACGGCAAAGCACTTGTTTACCGTATCGACATCCGTGACTACTGGGGCTACAACCAAGGCGTTAAAGAACTGTTCTTCGGTGGTTCCGATGACGACCTAGCCTTCGGCAACGGCAAAAAAGACTACAAAGGCACCGCTGTTACCGCCTCTGTACAACAGAAGAAATACAACTTCACCGGCAAAACCGTAAAAGACCCAGAACACGCCCTGCGTATTTGGGAGCGTATCCTGCACGGTAACGTAGAAGGCGCTGTAACCTCCGGCACCATTCCTCCGTACATCGACGGCTTTAAAGGCACTCGCAAAACAAACGCCGCAGGCGACTACGTTGATATCAACGCCTTTGAATGGGTAGAAACTGCTCAGCTGGTGTACACCATCACCCGCCCAGACGTTTATAACGCCATCATGATGCTGCCGTTCTTTGCCGATGAAATCGAAGCTAACCTGCAAATCGACAACTCTAAAGGTATGGATTCTTACGACTACGTAGCTCAATTAGACGCCATCACCGTGGATTCACGTTTATTGTTCCGCGCCAAGCGTAAGAGCAACCCCAGCAAAGACTTCTACTGGAAATCTTTTGATATCTTCTCCGGCCAAATCTCCACTGGCACCGGTGGTGACATCCGTAAGGTTTATGCTGATCCTACCGGTAAAGACATTCGTTTCCCTTGGTGGGCCAACCCAATTCCTAAGTTTGTACTGTGGAATACCTCTGCTGATGACAATAAATTCTTCAGCCACCTTGCCAGCTTGAACCAAGCGTTTAGCGGTGCAGGCAGCGGCCAATTTATTGCCTCCACCACCCCTGGTTGCGACCCTGCCGATAGCTATGCCGGTTCCAGCTTCAAAAACTGCCGTCACTACACCGGTAAAGGTGGCTTTATGCAGTCCGCTGCGGAAGTTATCTTTAACCTGCCTAACGGTTTGAACGGTTATTACCTCACCGGTGGTACCAACCAACGCCGTGTGGATGCGTTTAACCTGATCGTGCGCGACCCACGTATTCTGACCAAAGCCGGTGACAACATCGCCTATGCTCTGCAATACAGCAGCGGTTTTAATGTTAACGACCCACGCTTAAACATCGGTAGCTCCTGCATCGGCTGTCACGCCGACGGTATGAACCGTATGAACAACGACATGCGCCTGTGGTTAGATAAAGCCAAAGACCGCCTGCCTAAAGGTAAATACGGTGTAGACGGCTGGATCAACGATGCCGCTACTGTTAAGCGCGTAAAAGAACTCTACAAAGAGAACAGCTACATTAAAGAAACCCTTGAGAAAGACCGTCAAATCTTCTTAACCTCAATGGCCGACATTAAAGAAGCTATGATCTTAGGCGATGACAAAAACGTCTACGTAGAGCCTATTATTTGGACTGTTGAGTACGTGCAACGTACCAAGTACAAGTACAAGCAAACTACCTCTAACTAATCGCAGTTAACCTGCGGTAACACAGGGGCGAACCTTTCGGGGTTCGCCCTTTTTTATTGTCTGCTGCAAAGTTCAACTGAGGTTTTTAGGGGTGGGGTGCCGCTTTGGGCTGAAAATAGCGGCGCAGGCCCTCGCCAATTCCCCTCCTATGAAGGGGTGCAATGTCATTAAGTGAAGGGAGTCGCGTCGTTCATCAAGCTCATAGAAACGACTAACCACCGTTCGTGGTGAGCTTGTCGAACCACCCTTCGACTTTTCGGCGAACTCAGAGCTCAGGGCGAACGGAACCCTTAACTTAATGACATTGCGAAGGGGTGGGGTGGTTTTCTGTTGCAACAGAGGGTGCCTGGGCGATACAACCCAGGGGAATTCTTAATGACATTGGGGACGAGGGGATGACACCCGAACCTAAAAACCTCAGTTGAATCACCCAGGTCTGCACAACCCCTTGACGCGCGTAGCAAAAGTTAAAAAATTCGAACAACCAATAAGGTTGCCCTTCATTTTTAGCGTTCACTATTCGCATCAATGGATTGCACAGCTTTTGGGCGCTCAACTGAGGTTTCTAGGTTGAAAAGAAAATGTACTGAACCGTTAAAAATCCCCACTTTTCATAAGGCTTGCTTCAACCTGGAAACCTCAGTTGAATCACCCAAACCCGGCAAAAACCCGCACGCACCACCGGGTTGTCTAAGGGGAGGAAAGCCCCATATACATAAATTGGGTATTAGCCACATTAAATAATACAAAATGCGACCTAAATGCCGATTTTGGTGTGAGTGCATACGCCTTTTCCTTATGTGGAATGTGGTAACGTAAGCTCGTTGTACGTAACAGCTGCCCAAAAACGGAATCAGCACCAACAATAGGGGGATCCCACCCAATAGTGGAATCTCCCAACGCCTTTGTTCCACCCTGGCGCATGATACCCCCCTATAAAACCAGCCCATAGATGGTAATCACGATGAACGAGATCATTACAACAGAAGTTAGCACCACAACCGCAGGCCCCTCTCGCCGTAAATTTGTAAGGCTGGTCGGTGTAGCCGCCGTAGCCGCTCCGGCCCTGGCCGCCTGTACTGCGGGCACAGGCTCCAGCAGCTCCAGCTCTTCCAGCAGCAGCTCTAGCTCATCCAGCTCCAGTGGTCGCAGCAGTTCCAGCTCTTCCAGCAGCAGCTCCAGCTCTTCCAGCAGCGGTCGCACCAGCAGCAGCTCCAGCTCTTCAAGCAGTTCCAGCTCTTCTAGCTCTTCCAGCAGCTCAGGCGGTGTAGTAAGCGGCCCCATCAAGGCTGCGGATTTAGCCAAAGGTGGTACCAAATCCATCAAGGTTCCCTTCCCACCCGAAAACCCCTTCAAAAATGGCACCATCAGCACTCCGCTGACTTGTAACGTTCCTACCGGCACCCAAATCCTTGGCCCCTGTTACTTGGATTTAAAGTCACTGCGTGACGATATCTCCGATGGCCAAGTGGGCGTTCCTGTTATTTTTGCCTTCCAAGTGCTGGATAAAAACTGCAAACCAATGCCTGGTTTAGTGGTACACATTTGGCACACCAACCACAACGGCCAATACTCCGCTGACCAATCCAAAGGCACTCCAGGGTCTGGTTGGGCACCTAAAACCTGTTCCGGTGAAACCCCGCTCACCAACACCACGCAGTTCACTCCTGCCCAAGTAAAAGAAGCTTACGCCTCCACTTGGCACCGTGGTGCCTTCTCCACCGATATGGACGGTGTGGCTTACTTCAAATCCTGCTTCCCCGGCTGGTACGGTGGCCGAACCAACCACGTTCACTTCCGCTTTGTGAAAGACAACAAAGAGTTGTTAGTGACTCAATTGGGCTTTGATGACGCAGTATGTGATGAAATCCATGTTAAACACCCTGAGTACATCGGCATCAAACAAGACCGCACCATGCTGACCATCAGTGGCCGCCAACAAGATACAACCTTCTCTGGCAACCCTAAAACTCAGTGGATTATGGACACCTTCCGCAACTCTGATGGCTCGTTGTTAATTACCAAAAGCATCATTTTGAAGGTTTAATTGGGCATTCAAATGAGTGAGCCGCAAGGCTTACACGCTTGATAAGTTAGGCAATATACAAAAAGGCAGATGAAACCCTCATCTGCCTTTTTGCGTTTAACCTAGAAACCCCAGCCTGTTTTCTAATTTTGTGTCCCATCCCTGCGTAGGGGCGCAATTCATTGCGCCCAATT
>JBEGTZ010000058.1:0-3177 GCA_041179125.1 Pseudomonadota bacterium
TTCACCGCTGGCTTGGCCCGCCTGGTAGCGCGCTTCTTTATACGCGTCGGCGCGGCCTGAATCCAACCGCTTAAGGGAGATAACCTCACTGGTGTTGCCAATGTCTTCCAGCAGTGCATGTGCGCCATAGCCGTTCATTGGGCAGGGCACACCAAACAGGTTTAAACCCGCCACGAACGAGACATTAGGGCAGTCCGCCAGGCCTTTGAATGTGACGTATTGTTCCTGTTTAGCATGAACTAAATAACCTTCACCGCGCCTGATGGGAAAGTTAATGCCCTGGGGCGCATCCTTCACAAAGCTAGCACGCTCGAATTTTTGTAGCTGCGGATTAAAACGATCAATACTGTTAAACGCTTCTGCGCTGCCGAGCGCTTTTAACAATTCAAAGGCGCGCAAATCCTCCGGCGGCGCCACTGGGTAGGAAAAATAATTGGCGCCGGGTTTAAACCTGCGCACGACGCCGGGGAAGTTAACGGCGTTAGTGACGATATTAATATTCGAGGTATCGCTGTTGGCGTTGATGGTTACGGGAATGGCGGCTAAAGAATCCTGCTCAATGCCGGATTCGTTGGCATCGTAAAATTCACTGGTAAAGGTGGTATCGCGGGTGTTGGCAAAACGGCTGTGAATACGGAACGGATCCATGCCACGAGGGTCGCCGTCGAGGGGTTCTATCCCCACGTAATAGGTGCCTTTTTTGGTCGGCAAGGTAAACAATCCATCACCCATGCTATAACTGCCAATGAGTTTTTCGCCCGTGGATTTATCGGCAGTAAACACATGTGCGCCCAGCACCGGACTTTTATAAACACCGTCGGTAATTTTGCCGCTAAGGCTGCCATAGGCCTGGGAGTACTCAGGCATTTGTGGGTAGAAGAGTGAAGCGTAGGCTATGTCATCCTCGGAAAGGTCTCTGACAGACCCCGTTCCCTCACGCATGAATGGCCACATAGAGGCTTTTGTAATGGAGGAATGTGATAACCCCATTAAATGGCCGATTTCATGTAGGGCGATAGCCTGGATGTCGTTACCGCCAGATACGGTTAAGTTTTTACTGGAATCAAACATAATGTCGGCGTTATAAATAGTACCTGCCGGGTAAGTACCCACCGGGAAATCCACGGTGCCATCGCCGTCTAAATCCCCATTGGTGATAGTGGTGGGGGCTGCGAAGGCAAAAATCCGGGCGTAGGCCAGCACTTCTGGCGGGAAGATTTGATCGGGGTCGGTAAAAGTGAGGAGCACCAAACCATCATCCTCACCCTTACGCCGGTCTACTTCACCGCCGTATTGAAACGCTATTTTACTGGTGGGAATAGCTTGCCAGGTATCAAAAGCGGCGGTGAGTTCTGCTGCCAAAAGTTGGTTACTAATGCCCGAGCCAGGCAAACCGTCTTTACTCAAATACCATTTGAGCGGAAGCGCCGCATCTGGCCAGGTATAAGGCGTTTTATTCAAACCGGATTGATTGCCCCCTGCGAAAACCGGGCTTGCACCACCCACCATTAGCACACAACTTAAGATACAGAACAGTGCTTTAAGCCAGTGAGTAGCGCGGTTTTTGCCTTCTTTTATATATTCGATACCGTTTATTAACAGCAGCCCCATCGCATTCACGGTGTTTTCTCCCCGGCTACCTGTTGGCGTAAACGTTCAACCTGGGAAGCTCTGCTGGCTTCTTCTGCCTGGCCGCTCGGGCTTGTGGGTGTGACACGGGTAAAAATAAACCGATTACTAGCGTTAGGCGCAGCGTTGCTGGCTTCGGCATCCAACGGGATCACCCGTATAAGACTTTCCGGTTTGGCTGGCGTGGGCCTGGCGGCATTTTGTGCCTGGGTAGCCTGCGCCTGGATGGTAGCGGCCTCGCGTTGAAGATGTTGCTGATACGCTTGATAGGCCGGGTCATCACTCATTACGGCCAAATTCGCCACAACGGGCACGGCAGCCTGCGCCCCCGTGGCGCCAACCATTAAAGCGGCTATCACCGTTTGGAGCATCGCTCGCGTGTAGGTATTACGGACTCTCATGAGCCATCTCCTTAAGATAAATTGCATGAAAACAGTGAGCGCAGATAGCTCAGTGAGCTGAGGTTTCCAGGCTAAAGCAGCGTTTGAATACGTTCGATCATTTCGCTCAAGCCGATAGCCCGAGTGCTGATATCCGTACTCTGGGCGCGCAGTAAAGCGGGCGCAGAATTAAAAATGTCAGCGGCGCTTGTGTCTTGATGGGTGAGCAACTTGTACCCCACCGGAATAATTCGCTTACCGGTATGCTCATCCAGACTTACAGCAAACAACCCCTGAGAAAAGGCCAGCAATTGGTATTGGCCATCGGGCATGCGCTTGCTAAAAAGGAGGAATTCCTGGCTGATATTAAGCTCAACACCGCCAGGCACCAGCATTTTTACCGGCACTTTTAACCTGGGGTGGGTGGCGGTACCGCCGAGTGTTAATACTGTAAAAGCTTGGCCGTGAGCGTCGCCTTTGAGGTTCTGGAGCACCTGCAAGGTATTATCGGTGACGATATCTTTCCCTTGCCAGCGGCCAGCCATGCCCACGCAGCGGGCGACGTCAATACGGTCGGCAAGACGAGTTAAATCGCTTAAGGATAATTCTGGGGAGGAGTCTGCATGGGCTGAAATCCTTAAAAACCCAATTAACAATACGATAAAAAATATGACAAATGGCTTCATAGCGACAGGTTCCTTTGTAAAACAAACTGAGATTTCAAGCGGGCGAGGAGCTTTGGTATTTCGCTGCGGATGCTAGCACGCAAAAAAACCAATTAAAACTCCTTATTTATTTTTTTACGCACGCTAATAAAGAACAAGTGCGGCTGTACAGACTGCTCCAGCGGCGAAGCAAAGTACCTAAGGTTTATAAATTTACCGCTTAAAAAATATGCCTAAAGAGTACGGCTGTCCGCACCAAGCACTTGCCAGTGGTGTTGAAAAATCGCCTGTACTGATGGGATTTGCGCGGGATTACCGCCGCCTAAAAATAATAAATTCGGGTTGTTATTGAGGGCTTGGCCTAGTCTTCCATTAAACCTAAAAACCTCAGTTGGATCACCCAAGTCTGCACACCCCCTTGACGCGCCTAGCAAAAGTTAAAAAATTCGAACAACCAATAAGGTTGCCCTTCATTTTTAACTTTCACTATTCACATCAATGGC